>NZ_FZPO01000009.1 GCF_900198655.1 Helicobacter equorum
CATTAAATGATTTTTAAGAAAAAAGTATTACAATTGACATTCAGAATAGTTTATAACTGTATGAAAATTACCATTTTCATAAGCATGCATCCCTATTTTACGAGATTCCTTACAACAATAAAGGGAAAATGGATGTATTTTATACTAATTCAATTCAGATTCAACAAGCAAATATTGGAAGGTTCTTATGTGTAACAGCTGTGAAATAAAGACATATAGCAAGGCGTGTGTAATCGCTGGGAATGGTCCAAGTTTAGCCAATATTGATTATTCTCTACTTCCAAAAGATTTTGAAGTTTTTCGTGCAAATCAATTCTTTTTTGAAGATAAATACTTTCTAGGCAAAAGCATAAAATGTGCATTTATCAATGGAATTTTCAACCTACCAACCTCTCACTTAACGCTTCATACTTTAAAGCAAAAGGATGAATATAAGATAGATTACTTGATGTGCATTCAACCAGGTGTAATAGTGGGGGGGGGGGCAACCCAAAACACATTGAGTTTTTTCCCAGATGTAATGGATGGATGTGAGTATATAAAAATGCTGTCAGTATTTAACAATAGCATTATGTTTAATTACATACATAAAGATCAAGCAATCACAACAGGCGTTTATATGGTGGCAGTAGCCGTAGCACTAGGTTATAAAGAATTATATATTGTTGGTATTGATTTATACAGAGATGGTGGTAAGTATGCTTTTAGTATGAAAGATAAGCCAAATTTCTTTTCATTGGGATTTGATAAAGAATGTAAGCCGGCAGATTGGCATAATGCACAAACTGATATAGATGCACTTAAGCTCTTAGAAAAAGAATATGGTGTAAAAATTTATATTTTAAGTGAAAGTTGCCCATTAAAAGAGTATTTTCCATTAGCTCCACGAGTTAATGACTTGGATTCTAGTTTTGTTAAGCCTAAACCTACAAATTTCATAAATGATGTTGTAAAAATCACGCCTAAAGATTTAGCAAGAATTAACTGGGTATTATCAGGAGATTACCTTTCAAGACAAGATTTAGCAGAAATTAGACGAATTCTAAAAATCTCAAAAATTATACTTTATCCATTGGTGATACTTAAAAGATTTATCAACAAAATGAGAAGGTTTGCATGGAAAAGTTAAATATCTTAACGATAATTCCTGTTCGTTCTGGTTCAAAAAGACTTAAGAATAAGAATATAAAAATGCTCAATAATAAACCACTTATGGCATATAGTATACAAGCGGGATTAGGATCTAGATATACTCATGATGTGATAGTTAGCACCGATTCAACTGAATATGCAAAGATTGCAAAGGACTATGGTGCTTTAACACCATTCATACGACCCAAAGAAATTTCATTAGATTCTACGAGTACTTATGAAGTTTTAGAACACGCGATAAATTTTTATAAAGAGCAAAATAAAATTTTTACATATATTTTATTGCTTCAAGCAACAAGCCCATTAAGAGAATCTAAACATATAGATTCTGCGATCGAATTAGCTTTGTATAAAAATGCAGATTGTGTGATAAGCGTCTGTGAATGTGATCACCCAAAAGAATGGAGCAATGTTTTGGGTGAGGATCTAAGCTTGGATAATTTTATAGATAAAAAATTCAAGGAAAAAGAAGTCAAGATTTGCCCAAAAATTATCGTTTAAATGGAGCAATTTATTTTGCAAAAATTGAGAATTTACTCTTAAATGAGGGTTTTTATATGCCTAATTCTTTTGCCTATATAATGCCAAGGGAAGTCAGCATTGATATAGATAGCGAATTTGATTTTTTAATGGCAGAAACTCTGCTTTTAAACAAAGGAAAATTATGAAAATAAAATTTAAAAATATAACAATAAGCAAAGATATTCCTCCATTGGTGATACCTGAAATGGGTATAAATCATAATGGCAGTTTAGAATTAGCAAAGTTGATTGTAGATTCTGCATGTAGAGCTGGGGCAAAAATTATAAAACATCAAACCCATATCATAGAAGATGAAATGAGCAGTGAAGCCAAAAATATAATTCCCGGAAATGCAAAAATTAGCATTTATGAGATAATGAAAAAATGTGCTTTAAACGAAAAAGACGAGAGAGAATTAAAAGAATACACAGAATCTAAAGGAATGCTATTTTTAAGTACACCATTTTCAAGAGCTGGGGCAAATCGATTAGAATCCATGGGTGTTAGTGCTTATAAAGTTGGCTCTGGCGAATGTAATAATTACCCACTGTTAAAGCATATAGCAAATTTTAAAAAGCCAATAATTTTAAGTACGGGAATGAACAATTTAGATTCTGTTAGAAAATCTGTCGAAATTCTAAGAAATGCTGATGTTCCTTTCGTATTACTTCATACTACAAATTTATATCCTACTCCCTATGAATTAGTTAGGCTAGATGCCATGAAACAACTAGAAAATGAATTTAATTGCCTTGTGGGTTTAAGTGACCACACGCTTAGTAATTTAGCTTGTCTTGGTGCGGTAGCCGTGGGAGCAAGTGTATTGGAGAGGCATTTTACAGATACAATGGATCGCGTTGGTCCAGATATTGTTTGCTCAATGGATGAGGAAAACTTAAAAAAATTAATCATAGAATCTAAATTGATGTGGCAAATGAGAGGTAATGGAGAATCTAAAAAAGCAACCATACAAGAGCAAGTCACAATTGACTTTGCCTTTGCATCTATTTGTTCTATTGCACCTATTAAAAAAGGTGAAAAATTTAGTGAAAAAAATATATGGGTTAAGCGTCCTGGATTTGGTGGTATAAGAGCTGAAAAATACGAAAATTTACTAGGCAAAATTGCAACAAGAGATATAAAAGAAAATGTTCAAATTAAAATGGGTGATTTTGAATGATTGGGTCAGAATCTAATACCAAAAAAATTGTTTTTTTAACCGGCACAAGAGCAGACTTCAGTAAAATAAAATCAATCTTAAACGAAGTGGAAAGAAACGAAAAATTTGAATTATTTATATTTGTAACTGGTATGCATATGAGCGAAAAATTTGGTCAAACTTATAGAGAGATTGAAAAAAATGGTTTCAAAAATATTTATAAATTTATAAATTTTAATCGCTATTTTGATACTGATAGCTCCCTTTCAGTTACTATTGATGGTTTCTCTCGTTTTGTTCACGAAATAAAGCCGGATTTAATAGTTGTTCATGGTGATAGAATCGAGCCACTGGCAGCAGCAATTGTTGGCGGATTAAATAATATTTTGGTGGCTCATATTGAAGGTGGGGAAATAAGCGGAACAATAGATGATTCTTTAAGACATGCTATTTCAAAACTTTCACACATACATTTTGTGAATGATGAACAGGCAAAAAAAAGACTCTTGCAAATGGGTGAGAGTAAAGAAAATATACACATAATAGGCAGTCCTGATTTAGAAATTTTACATAAGAGTATTGGGAAAATACAAGAAGCTAAAAGATATTATGAAATTGAATTTAAAGAATATGCGATTGTTATATTTCACCCTGTTACAACCGAGATAGATACCATACAAATACAAGCAAGACATTTGGTAAAAGCAATAAAACAAAGTGCTCAAAACTTTATAGTTATTTATCCAAACAATGATTTAGGATTTGATTTAATACTAAAAGAATATGAAGGATTACAAAATAATAAAAAAATTAAAATATTTCCATCATTAAGGTTTGAGTACTTTATAGCCTTGCTAAAACATGCGAAGTTTATAATAGGAAATAGTAGTTGTATTTTAAAAGAAGCAGTATATTTAAATACAAAAGGCATTTTAATAGGTACAAGGCAAAACGGCAGAGCAGGGATTGATAAAGTACTAAATATAAAGGCAGAATCTAAGCAAATTTTAGATGCGATAAATTCACTACAAATCAAATGCAATTTAAATACAGAATCTCAGCTTTTAGATTCTGGGATTTTAGAAAGCTCAAAATTATTTATAAAAGCGATATTAAATGATAAGTTTTTTAACACACCAAAACAAAAAATCTTTAACGATCTTTGAATTTTTAACAAAAAAGGAGTTTACATGAAGCTTTGCAGTTTGAATACTCTAAATGAAGGCATAAATGAATTTTTTTTAAATGATGAATTATATTTGATTGTATATGAAAAATTAAAAAATAATATAAGTGTTTATAGCTCTATTTGTCCGCATCAAGGTGGGCAAGTAAGAAAAAAAGATAAGACCTTTCATTGTCCTGCACACAATTGGTGCTTTAATAAAAATGGTGAAGGAATAAATATAAAAAGCGTTAATCTTTGTAAGCTAGATTCTGTAATTTTGAATAATGAAGTTCATATAGAATCTAAGCAATTTACCCCCCCCCATTACCACAAGCATTAGAATCTAAGCTTTCACAACAAAACTCTTTAATTAAAAAATCAAATTTAACACTTACTCTTCATTCTCATGCTACGCTAGAATTAAAAAATGATAATTTTTGTTTATTATGTGATCCTTGGCTTATAGGATCAGCATTTTTAGGTGCATGGAGAAATTATCCAAAGCCCTTAATTCATCCCAAAGATTTAAAACCAAATGCAATATACATTTCACATGAACATAGCGATCATTTACATCCTGCTACACTAAATTTTTTTGACAAAGATACAAAAATTTATATACCTTCATTTTCGAATATGCGAATGGAAAAAAAGCTAAAAGAGTTAGGTTTTAAAAATGTTAATCCTTTAAATTTTGGACAAAAAATGAAAATAGCGGGTGATATTTTTATAACAATATATGAACCAGCAAGCATTTGGAATGATTCACAAAGTTTAATTGAAATTTCTGGATATAAAATTTTAAATGTTAATGACTCAGGATTTAATCGAAGAATAGCAAAACAAATTGGAGAAATAGACATTTTATGTAGCTCATTTAGTCCTGGTGCATCAGGTTATCCTCTGACTTGGAGTCATTTGAATGATGAAAGAAAAGTTGAGATTTTTACCACTCAAGCAATTGCACAATTAGAAATGCTAACTCAAATGGCAAAGGAATTTAAAGCTAAATATTTTTTACCATTTGCTAGCCATTTTATTTTAAATCATCCTAAACATTTACCATATATGAATTTAATGAGAAAAAATACAATTCAAGATGTGATAAATGCTTTTAAAAATGAACGTTGCAAGGTTATAGACTTATTAACGGGTGAAAGTTTCTCTCTTCCGAATGCCGAATTTAAAAAACTACATTATGCACAAAATTTATATGATAAAAGCATAATAGAAAAATATATAAAAGAAGAATTCGATGAAGATGAATTTATAAGCCAATATCCTACAAATAAATTTGATATAAATAAGCTAAAAAAATATTTTTTAATCTTAATAATGTCCCAGAAATAAAGCTTAGTGAAGAAGTGGTTGTCACCATAAGAGTTTTAGAAAATTTAACTGGCTTTAGTATTGAAATTAAAAATGGTGAGTTAAAAATTTTAGATTCTATTGTTAAAAATCCACATATAACAATTAGTGCACCGGAATCTATTTTAGCCTGTATAGTTGACAATAACGAATCATGGGATGAAGCTAGCATTGGATATTGGTGTAAATTTCATAGATCACCTGATGTTTATCATAGTGAGTTTTGGCGATTACTTCAAGCACCATATTTTTTAAAACACAAAAATTATAAAAGCAAATTAGATTCTGTAATTTGTAAAGAAACCCCAATTTCTAAAATACTAGATTCTAAATCCTATCTAAAGGTTTTAAATCGTTATGGTTTGTATTGCTCTATTTGTGATAAGGCGAAAGCTGAGACACTAGAATTGGCTAGCCTTATTCATGGATTAACACCACAAAATTTAGACAGAATGATAAAAGAATTAAATGCGATTAATAAAATTTGAGAAAACTCAAAACGATTTGCTAAAACAACATACTACAATGAGTTTTCCGATACGCCAAAGCAAAAGATTTAAGGATATGCGATCACCTCGCCACTCAAAGAGCCACCCTGTGCGTTGGTAATTTTCACACGCACAATCTCACCAATATCCCCTACAAAATTACCAATCTTAACAAGCCGATTGTGATCGCTACGCCCTTCACTCCAACGCTCTTGTGTATGATGATTTTCAACCAAAACTTCCACAACTCTACCAATCTCATCTTGAGATTTTTGTGCAAGTATCTCTCTATGGAGATTCTGTAATGTTGCCAATCGCTCCTTCGCCACTTCAGAATCCACAAGCAAACTAGATTCTGTATTATACGCACTTGTATGTGGTCTAGGCGAGTAGATAAAGCTATACATTGTATCAAATCTCACTTGTCGCACGACATCAAGCGTATCTTCAAAATCCGCATCGCTCTCACCAGGAAAGCCCACAATAATGTCTGTGCTAATACCCACATCTTCCCTACCCTCACGTGTGCAAAACTCACGCAATTTTGCCACACGCTCAAGATACCATTCTTTTGTATAGCCTCGTTTCATAGCTTTGAGAATCTTGCTCGATCCACTTTGGAGTGGCATATGGATAGATTTACAAATCTTTGGATTACGCGCAAACTCTGCTAAAAATTCATCATTCATATGTAATGGATGAGGAGAGGTAAAGCGCAAACGCTCAATGCCATCAATCTCACTTAAATTGTGCAAAAGCGTCGCAAAATCTACCTTTTCATGTGGCACAGAAAATCGCACCCCATAATTATTTACATTTTGTCCCAAAAGTAAAAGTTCTTTTACACCTTTAGTGGCAAGTTTGCGCGCTTCATTAAGCAATAAATCTTGAGGTATAGAGATTTCCTTACCTCGTGTAAAAGGCACGATACAATAACTACATTTTTTATCACAACCTATGGAAATATTCAGTAATGCTTTAATCCCCATAGTTTGTGGCGAAGCAAAGACATATGTGCTATCATCATAATCTATATCTACTTCCACGGCTTTTGGCGTGTGTAAAACCTGCGTAATCTTAGATGTATTACGCGCACCTAGCACAAAATCCACATGTGGTGATTTTTTGATAATCCCACCACCCAAATGACTAGCGGTACAGCCACACACACCAATTTTTGCACCTTGCTTTTTGTGTAAAGCAAATTGCCCAATCTCACTAAAAAGCTTTCTTTCTGGCTTTTCGCGCACCGAACAAGTGTTAATAAGGATTAAATCCGCTTGTTTAGGATCATCTGTAAGATCATAGTGCTCTTTTTGTGCAAGCTCGGCGATAATGTGTTGGGAATCGCGCTCATTCATCGCGCATCCAAATGTTTGAATATAAAGTTTTTTGGTCATTCTTTAGATAATGTGTATTTCATAGATGTAATTGTTTTCATCAAGCCCATAACGCACTTCATTGAGTTGTGCACGATATCCAGCTTTTTGTATCGTATTTTGGGCTTTTTGCATATCTTTGTGAGCGTTTTGCCCATCAAAGTAAAACACATGTCTATTTTCTTCTTTGTATTGTCGCAATACCTCATCTAGTGAGATTTTGACTTCATTTTTTTTACTTTGTAAATCTGTTTTGGCAACTTTTAATTCCATAAGACTACCTCCCGAATCGGTGACAAATAAGGTCGCAAGTATAGCAAAATTACAATAATTTTGTAACTTTTAAGCTAAAAATTACTACAATGCACCCACTTCAAAACTTCTCTAAAGCAAGATAACTCACAAAGACAATTCGGAGGCTATAAAGACAGAATGGAAAAAATCTTAGACATCATAGATATGATAGCGTATGAAAAAAATATAGAACCAGAGATTGTGTGCAACATCGTCAAAGAAGGGTTAATTAAAATTGCACAAGAAGAGATTAGCCCTGATTATGAATATTTTGTAGAAAAAGATACCAAAAACCGCACCCTCAAGCTTTTTTATAAAATTGCTGTATGTGCAGATGATGATAAACGCCTAAAAGAAAATCCATTAGGCGTGATCGCGATCTCAAAAGTGCATCAAGAAGCACAAAATATAGGACAAAACATTAACATTGATGATATCTTAGAATATGAGCTTAGTTTAGATTCTATGAAGCGTGGAGCGATAAACAAACTCTTTTTAACACTTGAGCTAAATTTACAACGCCAAATTGAAGAACAACTCCTAAACGATCTCAAATCTAAAGTAAATAAAATCGTTGCAGGTGTGGTTGTGGGCGTAGATAAAGATGAAAATACCTTTGTTGAAATTAATGGTATACAAGCACTCTTAGCCAAAAAAAATCGCATAAAAGGCGAACATTTTAAAGTAGGACAAACCATTAGGGCATTACTAAAGTTTGTGGGCATAGGAAAAGGTGGCATACGCCTAGAGCTTAGTCGCACTGCACCAAAATTCTTAGAAGAACTTCTTACACTAGAAGTTCCCGAACTCAAAGATGAAGAGATTCATATCCATAAAAGTGCAAGAATACCGGGTGAGCGAGCAAAAATTGCCATTTTTACCGACAATACGCGTATTGATCCCATAGGTTGTTGTGTAGGGGTAAAAGGTGTGCGTATCAACGCTGTGAGTAGTGAGCTTAATGGTGAGAGCATAGACTGCATAGAATATGTCCAAACACCAGAAATTTTTCTTGCCAAAGCATTGGCACCTGCACAAGTGCTTAGTATCAAACTCCAACCTTATGATGAAGATTCACAACAAAAATTTGCCCATAAAGCTATCGTGCAAATACGATCAGATCAAAAAAGCAAGGCTATCGGAAAAAATGGAATCAATATTCGCTTAGCGAGTATGCTATGTAATTGTGAGATTGAACTTGTTGAAGTGAGAACACCGACACATAATGATGAAATAACCCTACAAGATATAAGAGAATCTAAAGTAGAAAAAACCGGCATTGATGCGTTGCAATCTCTCTTTAAAAATTAATCTACATTCTAAGGAGCTTTTATGTTATTGTTTACTCCAGGTCCAACACCAGTCTTAGAATCTATCCGCAATGCTATGAGTGAACCCACACTCCACCACAGGACGCCCGAATTTGAAGCCATTTTTGCGCGTGTGAGAGAAAATCTCAAAAAACTTCTCAACCTCCCAGAAGTGCTTATGCTAGCAAGTAGTGGTAGTGGTGCTATGGAAGCATGTGTAAGGACATTTACCAAAAACAAAGTGCTTGTGGTAAATAGCGGTAAGTTTGGAGAAAGATTTGCAAAAATCGCACAAGCCTACAATATCCCACACACACAAATACAGCATTCTTGGGATACTCCAGTAAGCCTCAATGAAGTGCTTGAAGCATTTACAAATGATAGCGATCTTGATTGTATATGTATGCAAATGTGTGAATCCGCGGGAGGATTACGCCACCCTGTAGAAGACATAGCTAGAGAAGTAAAAAAATTAAAGCCAAATGCTATGGTTGTTGTAGATTCTATCACGGCTATGGGAGTAGAACCTATCGACACAACACATATCGATGCGCTCATAGGTGGATCACAAAAAGCATTTATGCTACCACCGGGCTTAAGCATTATCGCGCTTTCACAAAATGCTATTGATATGGCAAATGAACGCAATATAGGATTTTATTTTAATCTCAAAACCGAACTAAAAAACCAAACCCAAAATACAACTGCATGGACTGCCCCCACAACTATCATTCAAGGACTTTACAGATACTTTGAGCTTGTAGAGGAAATGGGTGGAATCCAAAATATATATGCACAAACTAGAGCACGATCATTAGCAAGCAATGAAGCCCTTAAGGCATTGGGGCTTACTATTTATCCAAAAACTCCGGCACTAGCAATGAGCACGATCTATGATGAAGCACATGCAAGCACATTGCGTAAGATTCTCAAGACAGATTTTGCACTCAATGCCGCTGGTGGGCAAGATCACTTAAAAACAAGTATTATACGATTTAATCATATGGGGATTATCCCCGTGTATGAAACTGCGTGGATGGTCAATGCGCTAGAGTTTGCACTCCAAAAGGCTGGATTGCGAACATTTGATGGCACAGCTAATGCGGTATTTTTGCAAAAATATTATGCATTACTTAGCTAGATTCTATGCAAATCTTTGCACTCATCGGATCGAGTGGTAGTGGCAAAAGTGCGCTAGGAATAGAGCTTGCCACGCGCTATGATGGAGAGATTTTTTCATTAGATTCATTAAGCATCTATCGGTATATTACTATCGCTTCTGCCAAACCAAGTCCACAAGACTTAGCAAAAGTCAGACATTATGGGATTGATGAGTTAGATCCACACCAACCCTGCAATGTGATGACATTTTGGCAAAGTTTAGAATCTGCACTCACACAAGCAAAATCCAAAGGAAAAAGGACATTTTTTATTGTAGGAGGATCAAGCTTTTATCTAAAAAGTATGATTGAAGGCTTAAGCCCTATGCCACAACTCACACAAGAGGTATCACGCGCAATACACAATCACATAGCTACTATTCCAAAACCCTATGAGTTTTTATCTCACATTGATTCTCTATATGTGCAAACACTACAGCCTACCGATACATACAGAATCCACAAAGCCCTTGAAATATATTTTGCTACAGACACAATTCCAAGCGTGTATTTTGCTACACATCCTAAACAAAAATTTTTAGCTTTAGAAAATATACCTATTTTGGTGCTTGATATGCCTAGAGACATCTTGCGAAAAAGGATAAACATACGCACACACGCGATGATTTCTCAAGGTTTGCTTGATGAAGTGCGATTTTTGCATGATAATTATCCAGCACATTCCCAAAGTCTCAAGGCTATAGGCATTAAAGAAAGTCTAGAATTTCTTGCAACAAACAATAGCGACACCAAAATGCTACATACACTGATAAGCACACACACCGCACAACTCGCCAAAAGGCAAAGTACTTTTAATCGCACACAATTTCGCAATGCCCTATTCTTAGATTCACACCAGATTCACGCTTACATCGCTTCACATGTGCAAGAACACCAAAACACACACTCTAAATTGTAAAATAAAACAAGCACTATATAAACACACTTCTTGCAAAAGAATATGGCATAAAAACAATAGTGTTTGCAGAAGCAACAATTAAAATCCTTATTCTGATGGAGAAGACTTTCACGGAAAAGTTGTAAGTTTTAAACTCTTGGGATATACAAAAAGATGCCATTCATAACTTTATGTACGGATCACAGATAAAACCTGCGTATGATTTATTACTTGGTAGATTCTAAAATTTTGAACGCTTCTTGTTTGGCAATCTTATCGCACTCTTCATTAAGTGCAATGCCTGAATGCCCCTTAATCCAAGTCGCGTGAATCTTGTGTTTTTGTGCAACTTCTATATATCTTCGCCACAAATCAGGATTTTTTACCTTAGCGAAATCCTTTATTATCCAATTTGCAAGCCATACATTGATACCCTCACACACATACTTAGAATCGCTATAAATTTCTACACAACAAGGCTCTTTGAGTGCTTCAAGAGATGAAATAACAGCTTGAAGCTCCATACGATTATTGGTTGTGTGCGCTTCTCCACCACTTATGACTTTGCGAGTGGATTTAAACTCCAAAATCCCACACCAACCACCCGCACCGGGATTGCCCAATGATGAACCATCACAATAAAGAGTAACGGATTTCATCTTTGCTTTCTCGCACAGAACACAAAACGTCAAAGCTCAAAAGTGCATTACAAGTGGGACATCGTTGATTTTCTAGAGGAAAAATCCCCTTGCATTCGCTACAACGATATTCAAAATGCAAATCCACACTAAAATTCGAATATGCGCGTAGCAAACGAAGTGTTTCTAACTCAAATTTTGCACATTCTTGCATACTAGATTCGTGTGATATATGAGATTGCTCACGTGCTCTATAAATTTCAATAATCTTTTGATTTGTAAGACTCTCAAGTGGGACTTCACTTTTGGGACAATGCCAAAATACATCAAGGAGATTTTCTATATTGCGTGCTTCCTGTGCCTTTTGCCAAAAAAGTGCAAGATTATAATTCCTATAATACATTAAAATAGGCTTTTCTAACCTCGGAAAAATAGCCTTTAGCGCCTCCAATTTAGGCACTTTATCTTCAAACGCACTCTCTTCATCAGCAAAAATACACACACTCTCTAAATACGCACGATTATGCGATAAGGTTTCGAAATACTTTGTGTCATCAAGATTTCCAGATTGCTCATAAATCTCTTGCAAACAATCTACTACATCAATCGCCTTTTCATACTCATTAAGCTTCTCATAAATCCTAAGTAGATAAAACAAAGCTTCTGGATTTCTAGGAAAATTTTTGACAATCTCCAAAAATACATTTTTGGCGCGTTGTAAAAATCCTGATTGAAAATGCGCCACACCAAGTGCATACAAAATATGAACTTTATCCTGTGTAGATGTGCTAGGGTTGGTGTTTAATATACTTGTATAGATCTTGATAGCTTCTTGAATATTACCACTTTGAATATAGGCATTGGCGATAAATTCTAGCGTTGGAATCGCATTTTTGTTTAGCTTTAAAAACTCTTCAACACCATCTTTTATCCCCAAAAATTCATAAGATTTTTTCAAATCTTCAAGAGAATTCACACGCTTTCGATCCTTTAGGCGGTTGCGAATAAAATCTAGCACACCGACAATAGCAATAATCATAAAAACAAGGATAATGCCAAAAAGCGGATCTTGATACCACTGCATATTATTCTCGTAAATAGACGATCTTAGCACTCGCGCGAATCTTGGCAAAGTGTTCTTTAATGATGCTTTGCTCTTTTTGTGCCATTACCCGCTGATTGACCATAGGCTTAGCTTCCTCATAACTCATAAGCTTCTCTCCAAGCTTTTCAAGCACCAAAAAACTCGCAAGAACATTATTTCCTGCATTAAGCACAGGCGTAAAATCCCCTTTTGGTGTTGTAACAAATACTTGAGCAATTTGTGGTGAAAGGATATGCATATTGATTGTTTCTTCTTGTTTTTGCACGCCTTCGATATTCTTCTTTGGATCTTTCATAGCCTTTTGAAGCAACGCATCGCTTGAAGTGCTATAACGCATAACTTTGACACTAGATGGGACTTCAAAATCTTTTTTATGTGCATTATAATAGGCAAATAATTCGCTTTCATCGGTAATATTGACATTACTAGCAAGAATTTTTTGCATTAATTCACGCGTTTGGAGTTGTTTTTTGAGATCAGATCGATATACCTGATAACTCACCCCTTCTCTAGCAAGTTGTGCAATAAGCGCATTTTTGTTGATACCATTGCTTGAGGCAATACGCCCAATTTCATCATCAATCTTAAATTCATCAATGCTAATCTTAAAACGCTCAATCTCATCATCTTTCAAACGCTCATTAATCAATAAATCAATGGCTTGTTGCCTATCAACTTTCATAGTTTTTTGCATTTTTTCTATCTCATGCAATGTTATAGCATATCCATTGACACGCACCGCTACACCAGCTATAACATCACTTGCTACTACCATACTCCCAAACCACAGACACATAATAAGCACATATCGCATATTTCTAACCTTTAAAATTACTAATATATTCAATAATTTGCTCAAGACTTAGCGTATACTTTGCTCCACCAACCTCAATAGCTCTTTTTGGCATACCAAAAACCACGCAACTTTGCTCATCTTGTGCAATAGTAATAGCACCATTTTGATACATTTCTTTTAATCCTATACTCCCATCATCGCCCATACCGGTAAGAATCACGCCAAGTGCATTTTTTCCTGCCACATTATTCACATTGCGAAACAAAATATCCACACTAGGTTTGTGTCGGGAGATTCTAGGACCATCTATGGGCTTTGCAAAATAATGTCCATTTTCATAACTCAATGATATATGTGAATCTCCACTTGCAAGATATGCGTAGGATTGCTCAAGACGCATTTTTTGTGTTACCTCAAAAATATCAAGCTCTGAAAGAGAATCTAAACGTCTAGCAAAAGAAGAACCAAAAGTTTTTGGAATATGTTGAACTACGACAATTGGTGGCAATCCTCTAGGAAGTTTTGAAAAAATCACGCTAAGTGCATCAACACCACCTGTGCTCGCACCTATAGCGATAAGTTTTGGGCGTATCAAATCCTTGCATGGCTTACTCTCTAGCAAGGTATCTGGATGGAGTTTTTGACCTGTAGCTAATTCTTTTGAATCTATCATTGTCTCCCTTATCGCTGCCGAATAAAAATTTTATGCCCAAGCTTTTCTGTGTCATTTGCTAAATCATAAAGGCTTTCGGAATGCCCCAAGTAAAATGTCCCACCAATTTTTAGCAAAGAAAAGAGGCGTTGCAAAATATTCTCTTGATCGGGTTTAGTAAAATAAATAAGAATATTTCTACAAAACACTATATCAAATTCTTCGTTACTAAAAGGATATCTTTTAGCAAAAAGATTTAATTGCTTAAAAGTTATCATATTTTTAAGCTTTGGTTTGGCGCAAAGATGGCGTATTTTTTCAGATTCATCAACAACATCAAAAAACCCTAAGGTCTCACTCTCCGCCCACTTAGGCCACTTTTCCATTAAAGGATTGATCGTATATTTTCCTTCTTTGGCAACCTCTAGCACTTGTGTGTCAATATCTGTAGCAATAATCTCAACTTGTGTGCTAGTATTATAAATTTTTTTGGCATATGCCACCGTAGCAGCAATAGAATACGGCTCCTGTCCTGTAGAAGATGCACAACAATAAATTCTAATACGCGATTGTGTCTTAAAAAGCTGCGGCAAAACCCTATCAAGCAAATCATCAAAATGAAAGCTTTCGCGGAAAAAATCTGTCTTGTTGGTGGTAAAAACATTGATAAAAGCTTGTTCGATATTTTTATCTTTTGTCACCTCTGCAAGTAGGCTCTCTACACTCTCACAATGCGTATCTTTCATAAGTTTTAGGACACGATTTTTTGCCATAGCAAATTTAGAATCTACAATGGCAATCCCTGAAAGCTCATAAATTTTCTCTTGCAAAAGTTTAAAATGCTTAGCATCAATATGAATCATAAATCATTCTTTATTTTAGGATAATGGTTTTAATTCCATTTCGAGAATATACCAAGATTCTCTTGTTTTTGTTTTTAAACTTGCCCAAAGCTGCCAAAAAATCTGATGTTCTTGTAATGTTGCTATTCTCAACTTGCGCTATCACGTCACCTATACTAAATCCGGCTTTATGGGCTAATGAATCTCTTTTTACCTCCACAACCACTACACCTCGCACATTATCTGGGATTCTGTAGCGTTGGCGCAAAGTTTGAGTGATTTCACTTACCTCTAAACCATTAATACCTCCATTGGCATTCTTTGGAGTATTTTGTTCTTCATCCATTTTGTATGATTCATCACTGCTAAGCTCTCCTAACACAACTTGAGTCATGCGCTCTTGTTTGTCACGCACATATTTAATGGTAACTTTTTGTGTGGGCGGAAGCATACCAATAAGATTTTTAAGATCCTGTGCGCTTGTAATTTTTTTGCCATCTACTTGCGTGATAAGATCCCATATCATAAGACCAGCTTTTGCTGCTGGAGATTGTGGCTCAATACTAATAAGCAATGCTCCCTCTCTTTGTCCATAGGTTTCTTGTAAATCCTCACTCACATCTTGGATTCCCACACCTAAATACCCTCGTTTGACTGAACCTTTTTCGATAAGCTCTTTGGCAATTTTTTTAACCATCTCAGAAGGAATCGCAAAACCTACACCATGATTACCACCTGTGCGTGAAAGAATCGCAGTATTTATCCCTATGAGTGCTCCACGAGAATCTATCAATGCTCCGCCACTATTGCCCGGGTTGATAGATGCATCTGTTTGGATAAAATTTTCATAATCATTAATCCCTATGCCACTTTTATTGAGGGCAGAAACGATACCTTGTGTTACCGTCTCTCCGACGCCAAATGGATTACCTATGGCAAAAACTACATCACCTACTTGCACCGCATCACTATTAGCAAAACCAATAGATGGTGTGTTGGCGTCTATTTTAATAACAGCAAGATCACTGCGAGAATCTGCACCTATAATTTTGGCAGTATATTCTTTGGTGCTACCAGAGAGTGAGACAAGAATCTTATCGGCACCATCTATGACATGATGATTGGTAATAATATATCCATCGGTGGAGATAAGCACACCACTTCCCAAACTTCGCTCGATTCTATCTCTTGGAATCTGCCCATACACATCGCCAAAAAATTGTTGAAAAAATGGATCATTAAACATAGGGTGGTTAGGAATTGTGTTTGAAACTTGTTTTTGCGTAGAAATATTGACAACTGCCTTTGTCGCATCGCCTAATGAGGAAGCATAAGATTGAATACTTTGGGGAGAACTACTAGGATTTAGGCGTTCTTGCACATCCGGTGCATTTTTGAAATCAAAAGCCCCCATATACCCGACACTTGCTATCAATAAAATACGACACGCTTTTATCATACAAACTCCTTACTTTAGATTCTAAAATATGTAAATCGTTATTGTATTTGGTATTCTTAAATAATTACTAAAGTGAGTGAGCTTATAAGAATGCTTATCTCATGGAGACTATGTCTATTTGTGCAAAAAATAAAAAAGCAAGATTATTAGAATCTTGTAATACTTTGTTACAAAAAAAGTGTATTATTCGCATTTTAAGAGATATAGGAATTATTCTTATTTTCTCTATCTATGGTATTGTAAGGAGTATGTATGCAAAAAATTGGGATTTTTTATGGGAGTGATTCTTCAAATACACAAAATATCTGCCAAAAAGTTGCTAAAGAACTTGGTGATGCAGAACTCTTTGATGTAGCAAAAGCTTCTAAAGAAGACTTTATGAAATTTAACAACCTCATTCTTGCCACACCTACCTATGGACATGGCGATTTACAAGATGATTGGGATAGTTTTTTAGATACACTAAATGAAGATGACTTTAGCGGAAAAGTAGTCGCTTTTATCGGCGTAGGAGACCAAGACACGTATAGCGATACATTCTGCAATGGCGTTTCTTATCTCTATCACAAAGCTACAAAAGCCAAACGCATTGGGCAAACCGCCAATGAAGGATATTACTTTGATGATACAGAATCGCTCGTTGATGGTAAGCTTGTAGGACTCTTGCTTGATGAAGATAATCAAGAAGATCTTAGCGATGATCGCATCACTAAATGGGTGGCTCAGATAAAAAACGAATTTGTATAAAATATTTGGGTGCAATTTTGCCCCAAATATAAAACATAAAATTTTATGATGGATAAAATTCTCTCACAAGCTCTAATTTATTGGCACTCATAAAATGTATTTTGTCATGTAGGCTTCGTAATTGATCCAATAACTCTCGCGATAATTCCAAGCCAACCTCATATTCATTATCTTTGGCATTTCGTAGTTGGGTAATCCAAGCATCTGGGATAAACACGCCTGGTAGCTTATCGCGCAAAAAAATGGCGACTTTATAATTCACTACTGGAAAAAATCCAAAAATTAGCGTGGTGTGTGTGCCAAGCTCGGCATTTATTTCGTTCAAACTTTGGAGAAGAAATTCTGCCATTTTTTTAGAATACACAGGCTGTGTAAAAAGCGCGTATGGTTTGCCCTGTGAGATTTTTTTACGCATTTTGGTTTTAAGAGATTGGGGATTATTAGCATAGGAATTTATCACTTGAAAACCATAGATAGGCTCTATAGAATCTTTTAGGGCTTTGCCACTAAGCACCTTCCCTTCATTGAGATCGTGAATGATACGCATAAGCTTTAGGGAATTTTCCTCAAAAACACCCTTGGATTCTGCGCAATCTCCAAGCTTAATGGGATCGCCCGTAAGACACAAAAATGATCGCAAACCAAACTCATTTGCTGCCAAAATATCTCCACACAATGCAATAGAATTACGATCGCGCATTCCAAGAGTGCATACAACAGGTCTGTGGGTGATATTCTGAAGTTTGATAGAGCTTAGAATCGATGATGGTTTAAAATGCGCCAAAGGCGAATCGGTGCAAACAAATGCATCGATTGTCACCTCGCTAGAAAGCTTAAGAAGTTTCTCTACTTCTTTGCTTCCTGCAAGTGTCGGTGAAAGTGGTGGGGTAACCTCTAGGGTCAAAAGTCTTTGTTTTGTGCCAAGTTTGGCTACAAACTGCTCGATCATCTCGTGTTTCTTTGTATGGATCTTAGCCTAATGTGCCTCGCACAGCCTTAACTGCCTCAACCATATTTTTGAGACTTGGCTTGACTTCTTCCCATTTTCGAGTTTTTAGCCCACAATCTGGATTAATCCATAATTGTTCTTTTGGCAATACTTCCAAAAGTGCTTTGATTTGATTGATAATTTCTTGTGTGCTTGGGATTCTAGGGCTATGAATATCATACACACCCGGTCCTACTTCATGTGTATAGCCAACTTCTTTAAAGACTTTTAGCAATTCATTTCCACTTCTTGCAGTTTCTATACTAATGACATCAGCATCCATTGCTTCGATGGTTTTGATAATATCATTAAACTCACTATAACACATATGTGTGTGAATCTGTGTGTTTGCTTTTGCTACTGCAGTAGAAATCTTAAAGCACTCTAGCGCCCATCGCTCATATTCTTTGATATTTTCAGTGCGCAAAGGATATCCCTCTTTAAAGGCTGCCTCATCGACTTGAATAATTTTCACTCCGCCTTTTTGTAAATCATCAATCTCATCAGCAATGGCTAATGCAATTTGTTCGCATACTTGTGAGCGTGTCATATCATCGCGTACAAAACTCCAATTTAGAATCGTTACAGGTCCTGTTAGCATACCTTTCATGATTTTTTGCGTAAGACTTTGCGCATATAAAATCCAATCAAGTGTCATTGCCTTAGGTCGTGCCACATCACCAAAAATAATAGGTGGTTTCACACAGCGACTACCATAGCTTTGCACCCAACCATTTTGGCTAAACACAAAACCTTCAAGTTGCTCCCCAAAATACTCCACCATATCATTGCGTTCTGGTTCTCCATGCACCAAAACATCTAAATCAATTTCTTCTTGAAATTTCACACAATCTTGTATGTATTCTTTGATCCCTACTTCATACGCATCTTTACTAATCTCACCTTTTTTATACCCTAAACGCAATGCCCGAAGTTCTGGTGTTTGAGGGAATGATCCAATCGTTGTTGTCGCAAGATCTGGATAGCCTAGCTCATCTCGTTGAATCTTAATACGATCTTTGAAAGCTACATCACGGCTTTTTAGTGTATTTTTGCTCACACGATCGCGCACAGCTTTATTATTTGTTTTTTCAGAAGTTTTACGCACATCATTAATAACTTTATTGGCCTCAAAAAATACTTTACTTCCTCCATTTACACCATTTTTGAAGAGATCTTCAAGCACTCTTAACTCTTCAAGTTTTTCTTTTGCAAAGCTAATCCAACTTAAAATTTGTGAATCCATTTTGTTTTCATCATCTTTCCCAAAAGGCACATGCAAAAGTGAGCAAGAAGTAGTAACCACTACGCGATCTTTAGGAACCTGTGCTGTGATAGATTCTAATGTTTTGAGTTTAGATTCTAAATCTGCCACCCAAATATTACGCCCATCAATAAGCCCTGCAAAAAGCACTTTATTACTTCCTGCG
This sequence comes from Helicobacter equorum, assembly GCF_900198655.1. GTDB lineage: Bacteria > Campylobacterota > Campylobacteria > Campylobacterales > Helicobacteraceae > Helicobacter_F > Helicobacter_F equorum. The sequence continues at coordinate 19,556 of NZ_FZPO01000009.1, forward strand.
ATAGCACCAAGAGATTGTGTATTTTTAGCCCCTGCGATAAAATCAAGTCCTATACCATAAATACTTGTTTGCAATAAAACTTCTGTAAGCTCATTGCTATGCTCAAAAAAAGTTGTTACAATGGTTTTGATACCTTTTTGTGCAATGCTTTCATACACTTCTTTAATGGCTTGTTTATCATAGACACATTGCACTTGTGGCGTATCATTATGCCATCCACGCACAAAAATAGGCTCACTAAATTCAATCATAACTTCTGAATCTAGTTTGGCAACCTCATCAATCAAGTCTAAATACGCGCTTTTAAGCTTTGCAAAGATAGCCTTTGGATCACCTTGTGCAATTTTGCTTAATCCAAAAAATGTAAAAAGTCCTATAAGTGAAATCTTTGGCTTATATCCTAGTGCTTTGGCTTCGTTGTATTGATCCTTTAGTGTTTGAATCTGTGCTTGATATACATCTGTTTGGCTAAGCTCTGGCACGACATAGTGATAGTTTGTGTTAAACCACTTTGTCATTTCACACGCTACACCTTTTGCGTGTCCGCGTGCCATAGCAAAATATCCCTCCAAACCGCTTAAGTCTTTGAATCTTTGTGGCTTTGCATCAAGCGCATAGGCAAGATCTAAAATATTATCATAGTAGCTAAAGTCATTGACGCATACATAATCAAGATGTTTTTGTGCTTCCCAATGCTTTTTGCGCAAATCTTTGGCTACATTTTCTAAATCACTTTGGCTACATTTTCCAGCCCAAAATGCCTCTAAAGCTTTTTTTAGCTCCCTATTTTGTCCGATACGAGGAAATCCAACGATACTACTCATCACGATCCTTTTTATGAAATTTTATTTGGCGGATATTATTACATAGTTTTTTTAAAAACACAATATGTGTTTTGAGATTTTTTAGATTCTGTGGCACAAAAAGTAACAAACACATTATGTGTTTTAAGATTTTTGCTTAGTTATGCTGAAGTTTGCGTTTAAAATCAAAAGTCTTAAGAAAATTTTTGGCACGAGTGCTTTTGGGATTGGTAAAAAACTCTTGTGGCGTGCTAGATTCAATAATCTTTCCAGAATCCAAAAACACGATTTTATCACTCACTGCCTTTGCAAAGCCCATTTCATGAGTAACAAGAAGCATTGTCATGCCTTCATCAGCAAGTTCCAAAACCACATCAAGCACCTCACGTACCATTTCAGGATCAAGCGAAGCTGTAATTTCATCAAAAAGCATAATCTTTGGATTCATACACAATGCACGCACAATCGCCACGCGTTGTTTTTGCCCACCACTTAAGAGTTTAGGATATGCCTTAAGCTTAGATTCTAGCCCTATGCGTTTAAGAAGATTATGGGCTTGGTGCAATACCTCATCTTTAGGGCGTTTTTGCACCTTGAGTGGTCCTAATAAAATATTTTGCTCCACACTTAAATGTGGAAATAGTTCATAATTTTGAAATACCATACCAATTTCTTGGCGAATCTTGCTCCAATCAGTCTTTGGTGTGTTTATTTGCACAGATTCTAAATAAATCTCACCACCTTGTGTGTGCTCTAATCCATTAATGCAGCGCAATAATGTGCTTTTACCACAACCACTAGGCCCCAAAAGGGTTACTACCTCGCCTTTTTGCACCACAAGATCGATATTATCAAGCACAAGAAGAGAATCGTATCGCTTCGTAAGATTATAGATTTGCAACATAAAAACTCCTTATATCAATACATGTAGCACATTTGATACCACACAAGATTATCTTGTTTCTTAGAATCCAAAAGATTCTACATCCCAAAATCCTTGGATTCTAAGCGTTTTGCAAGATAAGAAAGCGGATAGCATAAAACAAAATACAATACAAGCAAAAAGCCATAAATCACAAATGGCGTACTCACGATTGTATGGTTTGCTTCAATAATCTGTCTAGCGACAAAAAACACATCGCCCACTCCGATAAACAACAAAAGTGAGGTGGTTTTGATAATGCGCGTAAAAAGATTAATACTTCCAGGTATAAGACGCGTGGTAACTTGTGGCAAAATGACAAAAACCTGTGTCTTTATCCAATTCAAACCCAAACTCAAAGCCGATTCTCGCTGATGGTTGCTAATAGAACTAAACGCGCCACGCACCAAATCTGCCATTTCTGCACTTCCCCAAAGACTAAATACCAAAATCCCCACAAAAATATTATTGATATGTATATCCATAGCTTGTGGCAATCCAAAATAACATACATACAGCAATGCCAAAATAGGCACGATACGCACAAATTCCAAATACAGCCGACATACCATACGCACTACCACAGATCGCATAAGCATACACAGCCCTATTAATGAGCCAAATACTATAGAAAGCCCAATGGACACAAAAGAAACAAAAAGCGTAATACCTAATCCTTCGCCCAATCGATATACATTGCTTGCGCTAAAAAGTGAATCTATCATCGCTACAGCCTTTGTTTGATCGTGCGTTCGATAAGGCTAAACACTAACGATAGGGGCAAAAGTATCACCAAATATGCACACAACAACATAAAAAGTGCCTCATAGGTTTTGGCATACATCATAATAATATCCTTACTCACATACAAAATATCTGCAAGTGCGATAATCCCCACCACTGAAGTTTCTTTGATAAGAAAGATTACATTTGCCGCTAGAGATGGCATACACACGCCTAATGCCTGTGGAAAAATGACATAACACACAATATCAAAATGCGATAATCCTATGCTAAGGGCAGATTCTTTTTGTGCTTTACCTACACTTTGCAATCCTGCACGAAAAGATTCACACATATAACCACCGCCCAAAAACGCTACACCAATAATCGCACACCAAAATGCACTAATATGCAATCCCACCTTGCTAAGCCCAAAATATAAGAAAAAAAGCTGAATAAGCAGTGGGGTATTGCGTGCCACTTCAACATACAACGCGCTAAGGCGAGTGAGAAAAAAGATAGGTCTAAAAGATAAGCAAAGCGCGCACAAAAAACCAATGATAATCGCCAACATTATGCCAATTCCAGAAATTTCTAAAGTTAGCCAAAATGCATCATAAAACATATAAGTATGTTGTAAGATAAAACCCCAATCAAGCACTATTATCCCTTTTTACAAAATTATCTTAAGTAGTATTTGTTAATCACTATCTTAACACAAAATCTCATTCATTACATTTCTATACCACATGGAATACATTTTAGGGCTTTGTGGCTTAGGTTTGAGAGTGGAATACTAGAGAGCATATCTAGTGCCACAAAAGTAATATCATGTCGTAATTGTGAATCTACACTACAAACCACACAAGAATCTATAAGCGCCTGTGTCTGCTGTTTATCCTGACAATGGACATGAAATACCAAAGCACTGATGGCATATTTTGTATAGGCATGTTTAAAACTCCCTATGTGTGCAAAAGATGTGGTAGAACCCTTAGAAATGCTAGAAGGAGAAATATTAGAAGGATTTCCAACACGCATAGGCACATTATACAACCCAGCATACAATGCAGAATCTCTGCGAGAATGCGGAGAATCTAATGCAATATACAATATTTGATCCTCATAATAAGTAACTATATATAACTCCAGTGTTAGAGATTCACGCGTCTTTAGTATTTTTTGTGGATAAAGATGTGGGGCGTTGCTACCCTTACAAAATTCCCTAATAGGACATACTATACACAAAGGCTTACTTTTACACACAAGAGCCCCAATATCGAGCAATGCTTGATTATAAGTGAAACTATCTTGTGTATCTAATAACGTTGTGGCAAGGGTTTGTAATTCGTGTTGCGTGGGATTTTGCAACGCAAAAAGGCGAGAAAATACACGCTTAATATTTGCATCGACAAAACCCACACTCTCCCCAAAACCAAAGCAGCTTATCGCTCCAGCACTATAAGCCCCAATACCAGGCAATTTTTTGAGATTCTCCACACCTTTTGGCAACGCCCCATTATAGTTCTCTACACAAATTTGTGCACATTTTCGCAAATTACGAGCCCGTGTATAATACCCTAGTCCTTGCCAAAGTCGTAAAATGTCTTGCTCGTGAGAATCTGCCAAGGTAGATAAGCTAGGAAATGTATGTAAAAATGGAAAATAAAATGCCTCTAATACGCGAGAAACTTGTGTTTGCTGTAACATAATTTCACTAATATACACTTCATAGCTTTGTGAGCCATCACGCCTAAGATTGCGCCAAGGTAACTCCATTCTACCACATTTGGCATACCATTGTGCGATACGCATATGAAAATCAGGAAGCCAATCTGGTACAGAGCATATAGACATCAATATCCTTACAAAAAATTGCGTGATTATAGCAGATTCACAGACAAATATGTTTTCTTATAATTATATACATTTTGATAATACATTAACGCAACATTGCAAAATATACATTATGATTATCACTATAAATTTTTGGGGAGCTTGTATGCAAACATTTCACATAACAAACCTTGAATGCCCATCTTGTACCAATACATTAGAGCATAAACTTCGTAATATCAAAGGTGTGAGATCTGTGCAAATTTCTTTTGCCACCAACACACTTACTATCGATTGCGATGATATAGAATCTGTAAAACAAGCAATCTCATCTCTTGAACCAAAGGTAAAAATTACAAAAAAATCCCAAAAAAGCCATATTTTCACACCTCAATTATTTATATTATTAGGGCTTATCGCGCTGTTTCTCGCTTCGTTAGGTTGTATGCATTGGCTCACATCTTTGGAGCAAAAAACCTCCGATTTCTGGATATTTTTTATAAAGCTACTTTGGATTCTTATCTATCTTGTAAGCGGACGCAATGTCATTAAAGGTGCAATACAAAGCTTTAGGCACAAAGAGTTTTTTAATGAAAATGTCTTAATGCTCACCGCCTCCATAGCAGCATTTTGTCTAGGGGCGTGGGAAGAGGCGGTAAGTATTATGCTTTTCTTTGCCACAGGAGAATATCTCCAAGAAGTGAGTGTCAAAAAATCCAAACAAGCCATCAATGAAAGCGCAAACCTTATCCCACCAAACGCACATATTATCGATACAACAACACACCAAATACAAGATATTGATCCCAAAGATCTTGCCATAGGTGATCATATTATCTTATATGCTGGGGAAATGCTCTCGTGTGATTGTATGCTCATACAAGAGAGTGCAAGTTTTAACACCGCTGCTATCAGTGGCGAATCCCTGCCTATAGAATCTAAGCAAGGTGATGAGATTCTAAGTGGTGCTATTGCACTAAATCAAGCTATAAAACTTCAAGTCTTGCGTCCTTTTGCGACAAGTCAAATCGCTAAAATTGCCGATTTAATAGTCTCTGCTACAACACAAAAATCTCATACTGAAAATTTCATCACCACTTTTGCTCGCTATTACACACCTATCGTATTTGCTCTGGCTCTAGTCTTAGCCCTTATTCCACCTATATTTTTTGGTGCAAGTTTTGAAGAATGGATCTATCGTGCTCTAGTCGTGCTTATGGTAAGCTGTCCTTGTGCGCTTGTCATATCCGTGCCTATTGGGTATTTTGGAGGCTTGGCTGCAGCGAGTAAAAGAGGTGCATTAATCAAAGGCTCAAACTACTTAGAAGCTCTAAGCAAACTCTCCATCATAGCATTTGATAAAACAGGGACATTGACAAAAGGTGTGTTTGAAGTGCTTGATATAATCCCAAATGCAGGGTTTAGCAAAGATGAAGTCCTAACCACCGCACTTTGCGCACATAATCTCTCTAATCACCCCATAGCTCAATCTATAAAAGACACATATCATAAGCTTGGACACATACATCATATCAGCGAATATGAGGAATTATCGGGCTTGGGTGTGCGTGCGGTTTGCGATAATCACGAAATTCTTGCTGGAAATGACAAAATTCTGCATGCCTTTGATATAGCTCATAATACTTGCGATGTGCAAGGAAGTGTCGTGCATATCGTGCGTGATAAACAATATTTAGGCTATATACTCATTGCCGATGTGCTAAAAGATGAAGCACCACAAGTTATCAATGCACTACACAAACTCCATATAGATTCTATAATACTTAGCGGTGATAGAGAATATCCATGCAAACAAGTAGCACAAAAACTTGGATGCAACTACAGGCACTCTCTCTTGCCACAAGACAAAGCACAGATTATGCGTGAGATAAAAGCCAAAAGTAGTGGCAAAGTAGCCTTTGTGGGCGATGGCATAAACGATGCTCCAACACTTGCCTTAGCAGATGTGGGTATAGCAATGGGCAGTGGTAGTGATATAAGCATTCAAAATGCTGATGTTATCATCACAAACAATTCCCTAAAAACCCTCCTACAAAGCATACAAATTGCCAAAAAAACAAAAACCATCATCTACCAAAATATCGCCCTCGCACTTGGGATAAAGGGTGTGTTTATTGTTTTGGGATTATGTGGGTTTGCGACCATTTGGGAAGCGATTTTTGGTGATGTGGGCGTGGCACTTTTGGCTTTGGCAAATGCTATGCGATGTATGCGCACATAAACTAATTCAAATAAGTTTTATATTATATATGATATAACTCCAGTACTATCTAGACCAGAGGGGGTTTTATGTTAAAAAAGTTAATCAAGAAATATATTCCTAAATCATATCTTGATAGATATTATTATCCATATAGATGGACACTAAGGAACTACAAAACACTTTCACGGGAATACAATCAGTTTCAAAGTATGCGAGAGTGGAAGTGCCTTGATAAAAATAGAGAAGCGTTACCATGGTATACTTATTCATGTATAGAGTATCTAAATAACTTGGATTTTTCTAACAAGAAGGTTTTAGAATGGGGGGGGGGGCAATCGTCTCTTTATTGGAGTAGGCGAGTGTCACACCTTACAACTATAGAAAGCAATACACAATGGTTTAAAACCCTACAGGATCAACAAGCTATAAATCAAGATCTATACCTGAAAACTACCCTAAATGGTCATCCACAGGAGGACTACTCACAATTTGCGCTAAATTTAAACAAAAAATTCGATGTAATCATAATAGATGGTGGTGATGTTAATGGTCAAAATACACGCTTTTTATGTGCAAAAATAGCCGCAAAAATTCTCAACAAAAATGCACAGGAGGGTGCCATGATTATTTTAGATAATGCTGATTGGCACAAAGGGTGTGCAAAATTTTTACGAGATGAAGACCTCATTGAGATTGATTTTCATGGATTTGGTCCTATAAACTGTTACACATGGACAACCTCAATTTTTATTACAAGAAACTTTGCTTTTAAACCAAAAAATGACATACAACCTCATTACTCAATGGATGCCTTACGCTTTAATTATGATTAAGAACCAAGTTGAATATTTTATTGTAAACAATACCATTTTTTATGGAATGGTAACTTAAACATTGTAGAAATCTATAGTCGTGTTTATAGATTTTGAGGCTTTCTAGTTTTTTTGAGAATCTTTATAATCGATACCTCCTATCTTAATGTTGAATGTTTGGGATTTTTGGATTTGGATTCTCATTTTTGACCTTGGTTGAGCATAAGACCCGATTTTTAAAAGATTAAGTTTTATAGTTTATACAGACAAATCAATATTGTAAGTCTAGAATGTAAAGATAATGACTTTCTTGGATTGTTGATAGATTGGATTAAGTGATTATATTTTTCACCATTAGATCGCCACCATAATGCACATATGCATTATGACAATCATCACATTCAACACAATGGGATGGATCGTTGGTCCGATCCCTTTGGCACACAAAATCTGATTTCTTTGGTGGTTTGAGTAGCGATAGTGGTTTTGGTTTGGGATTTGGTAATGGCAGTGAATGGTGTAAATAATTTCGATAAGTCTAGAGATGTAAGTTAGGATTCTTAAGTAATGGCAGAGAGGAAGGGATTCGAACCCTCGAAGGTTTGCACCTTACACGCGTTCCAGGCGTGCTCCTTCAACCACTCGGACACCTCTCTCTATAAAGGGTGTATTATACTTTTTCTCATCTTCAAAAACCCTTAGAGTCTATAATCCAAGGGTATTCATGTATGCAAGTGCGTCTTTGGTGCTAATAGCACCAAAGCTAAAAAGCTCACTGCTAAGTGCTGCTTGATTAATAAGCATTTGTGCACCATCGGAGGTTTGTAAGCCAAGATCTTTGGCGAATTTCAAAAATGGCGTATGCCTACCATAAATAAGATCAAAGCCATAGCGTGCTTGAGAGAGAATAGCACGCAAGAGTGTTTCTTGCAGTGGTAAAAGATCATCATTTAACCCTGCTGGAGTAGTATTTATCACGATGTCATAGGGTTTGGTAGAGTGGAAATCTTGGGGTGTAAGACACACAAAACCATTACGTGCAAAGTATTCTAAGCGTGTTTTGGAGCGATTGATGATATGCGTGGTGATACCATTTTGTCGCAAGATAAAGGCTAAAGCCTTTGCCGAACCACCTGCACCAAGAATAAGTGCATTACGCAGATTCCATTCTTGCACACACATAAAAAAACCTTGTGCATCGGTGTTATAACCAATGATTTTCTCTCCTTCACGCACCCAAGTATTAACAGCTCTAATTTCTTTGGCAATCCCTCGCACTTCGTGGCTTTGGGCAAATGCTACTTCTTTGAAGGGCACGGTAATATTTGCCCCTTGAAGCTTAAGCATACTAAATGTAGCACCAAGCTCATCTGGGATTTTTAGTAAATATCTCCCATAGCGTGCCTCAAACCCTAAAGACATAAAAGTAGTATTGTGCAAAAGAGGGGATTTTGAGTGTGCAATAGGATTACCAAAAACACAAAATTGTTGCATTATTTGCTCAAAAGGCGAGATGCAATATAACCTTCTCGTCCATTGTCTAAAAGGATTTTACTCCATTCATCTTCACTTTGGAGGACTTGCACATTTTGACCAAGTTTGAGCGTCATAATTACTGGTGCATCAGGGCTAGGAAATGCGCGAATATTAGCGGATTTAACGATAACTTTAGGCATAGCATCTTTGGATATGATACCTACATTTTGTGTACTCTCTTGTGGGGCATTAGTGCCAAGCAAGTATGAAGCGATATAACCACGAATCTTAGAATCTACCTCCACTTCACTCCACTCACTTTCTGGAATATTTTGCACCAAGAATAGTTGTTGCCCTGCATATACTTTGTATAGAATCTTACTATTTATATTTGGAAGTGCGCGAATATTGGCACTACGCACATGCACATACCGAACCTGTGGGACATCAAAGGTTTGGGGTGTTTGTTGTGGCGTTTGAGGTAATGTATCTGGTGTATCTGTATTCGCTTGTGATGGCACTTGGTCTTGTGTAATCTCTTGAGTTGTTTGAGGGATTATGATTTCTTGGGTAGGTTGTGTCAAGATGATTTCTGGTTGTAAGTCATACGCTTGTGCTAAAGTAGTGGGTGGTGTTGTATGTGTATTTTGAGAATCTGCATCCATTGTGTTTTGTGCGGATTGTGATTTGTTGTTTTTATATTGTGCGTATAAATATGACAACTTTTTTTCGTTAAGTTCTGCAAATATCACAAAATACAAAAAAATCCCCAATATCACGATAAGAATGGGGATAGAATAGAGTTTTACAATAGATTTTAATGACATATATATACTCCATAATTATTGTAACTTCACCCCGTTGCTAGAATCTATGTATCCTAGCACATAACCCCCGCTTTTGCCTACCACAAGATCGACATCCTTTGGATCTACTATAAAAATCATTCCAACACCCATATTAAAAGTCCTAAAACATTCTGCTTCATCGACATATTGACGCATCAAATCAAAAATTGGCGGTGTTTTGAGAGCACTTTTTTGGATACAAGCACCTAACCCATGAGGAATCGCGCGAGGGAGATTCTCTATAATCCCACCACCTGTAATATGTGCAAGTGCTTTGATATGATTTTTGAGTGTTAAAAAGGTTTTGACATAAATAGCAGTAGGCGTAAGGAGCGTTTGTGCAAGTGGCAGTCCTTCAAAGAGTGAATCTAATGTAAGATTCGCACGATCTAGGACTTTTCGCACTAGCGAATAGCCATTAGAGTGCAAACCACTAGAAGGTAGAGCTATAAGGACATCTTCTTCTTTTAACCTTGTTTGGCGTTGTAAATCCTCTTGTTCTGCAATTCCTACCGCAAATCCAGCAAGATCAAAGTCTTTTTTGGCATACATACCGGGCATTTCAGCACTCTCTCCGCCTATAAGCGCACATTGTGCGAGTTTGCAACCCTCTACAATACCTTGTATGACACGCAACGCATTTGCTTTATGAAGCTTACCTGTGGCGTAGTAATCAAGAAAAAATATCGGTGTAGCAAAATTACAAATAAGATCATTAACACACATTGCAACAAGATCAATGCCCACATTCTCTAAAATATCTGAATCTATAGCAAGGCGTAGTTTTGTCCCCACACCATCGGTAGCACCTAAAATCACAGGTTGCTTATATCCACTAGGCATAGCATACGCACCAGCAAAAGAACCAATCCCACCGATAACATTTACATCAAATGTGCTTTGGACTAAGGGTTTTAGTCCATCTACAAGAGCATTACCCTCGTCTATATCTACTCCAGAATCTTTATAACTTAGCATAAATGCTCCATAAAAAATTTGGCGTATTGTATAGTATAGAAACTTTGCATAAGATTATGTATAAGCTCACACTACTTATTTTTATCTATTTTGCAAATAATCTTGCCAAAAAGTATAAGCCAACGCACAACTCCATACACGACATAAAGACTAATGAGTATGCAAAGCGCCTCTGAAGGATAAACAAAAATCACACCAAGCAAAATCACAAGAATAATAAATGCCTTAAGATTCCAGTGCATTTTTTTAAAGCTTGGGTAACGAATATTGCTTACCATTAAGATTCCAACAACAAACGCGCACAGCAATAGAGGCAACATTGAAGCAGAAAAAATAGAATATTCTAAATCTACCAGAATCCAAAGCACGACAAAAATCGCAGCTGATGGAATGGGTAAGCCTATGAAAAAATGTGGCTCATCTGAAGTAGTGATATTAAATCGTGCTAAGCGAATTGCACCAAAAATCACAAAAAGCGCAGGGACAACTTCCCCAAGTCGCCCATACGATTCTCCTACATAAAAAAACAATAACATGGCGGGTGCTACCCCAAATGCAACAACATCAGCAAGAGAATCAAACTCCACACCAAATTTACTAGAGGTATTGGTAAGCCGTGCTACGCGTCCATCAAGTCCATCTAAAATCATCGAAATGACAATAAACCAACATGCAAGTGCGAAATTACTGTGTGAAGAGGCAATGATACTTAAAATGCCTAAAAAAATACTACCAGCGGTAAATAAATTAGGTAGTATGAAAAGCGGACTTATTTTCATTGATTGTATCCTATAATACTTTCATACCCATAAACCTTATCGCCCACACTCACTTTTATTTCAAATGTTTTTGGAAGATATATTTTGGTAAAGCCTATTTTCATGTAGCCACAGCGATCACCTACGGCGAGATTTGAGGTGGCATATACGCGTGAGGTATCCAATAACTGCGGAAAAAAGTCTATGCGATATGTGTCATTGCGTTCTTGCCAAGATAGACTAAAAGATGCGTTAAGCGTATGCTTTTTATCGTTATTACTAAAATAGAGATTAAGTCCATTTTTGCATTGTAAGGTTGCATTAAGGATATCCATAGGGGCTCGTATTACACCTATATCATAGCATCGAGTTTGAATTTCCACACACACGCTATCTTCAAGAATATCGATATTTTTCACAACACCATCTATTGGTGCTACAAAACTTGCAGAATCTACATCCGCAATCCTTTCGGGATTACGAAATATATACAGCCAAAATGCCAACCCAAGCAACATAACAAAGGTGATAAACCCGAGATCAAGATATGCACTGATTAAAAAAATAATTACCCACACAATCGCACCAAACCAACCTTCTTTGGCTATTATTTGTATGTTTGTGTTCATCTTTCCTCCTTGTAGTGCCTCGATATTCTTAGTGTTCCTCTTCTATAGGAACTAAGCGAGAAGTCATATTATGCTCTTTTTCATACGATTCTATAATTTCTCGCACTCTGCTACCATCAATGACTTCTTTTTCTAATAATTCAGCAACCATACTTTCAATAGCTGGTGCATACTCACGCAAAGTTTTCTTGACATGCTCAAAATGTTCTTCAAGCATAGTGCGTATGTAATTATCCATTTTTTGCGCAGTCTCTTCACTAAATTCACGGCTGTTAGCACCACCGCCTAAGAAATTATTTCTTCGCGTAAAATCCTCTAGCACCATAAGTCCGCTTACATCAGTCATGCCATAATACACAATCATATTTTTTAAAATTCCTGTAGCACGTCGTAAATCATCAGATGCACCATTAGAAATTTCTTGTAAAAATACTTCTTCAGCAGCTCGCCCACCAAGTAACACATCAATTTGTGCTAACATTTCATAGCGTTGCTCAAGGTTACGATTTTCTTCTGGTGTATGAAGAGTATAGCCAAGTGCACCCATACCACGCGGTATGATAGAAACTTTATTTACTCTGTGTGCGCCTTTTGTGAGTTCACCCATAAGAGCATGCCCGCTTTCGTGGTAAGCGACTATTTTCTTTTCTTTTGGCGAAATGGATCGAGATTTTTTCTCTAAACCTATCATTGTTCGCTCCATCGCTTCTTTAAAGTGTTTTTGAGAAACTTCTTTTTTATTTTCACGCCCTGCAAGAAGTGCAGCCTCATTGACAATGTTTGCCAAATCTGCTCCTGCAAGTCCTGCGGTAAATTTTGCAATTTCTTGTAAATCCACATCGCGCGAAAGTTTAACGCTTTTTATATGGACTTTTAGAATCTCAACACGCCCTTTGAAATCTGGTGCATCAACAAGCACTTGTCTATCAAAACGCCCTGGTCTTAGAAGTGCAGGGTCAAGAATCTCTGGTCTGTTTGTTGCAGCCAAGACAATTACGGGGGCATTTTCGCTACCAAACCCATCCATTTCTGCTAAAAGTTGGTTTAGTGTTTGTTCTCGCTCATCATTGCCACCTACCATACTACCTGCAGCACGAGATTTTCCTATCGCATCAATTTCATCAATAAAAATAATGCTAGGTGCCTCTTTTTTTGCCATTTCAAACAAATCTCTTACTCTACTAGCTCCAAGTCCCACAAACATCTCTATAAAGCTACTTCCACTCATAGAAAAAAACGGCACATTTGCTTCCCCTGCGACTGCTTTGGCAAGCAAAGTTTTACCGGTGCCCGGAGGACCTACTAATAGCACGCCTTTAGGGATTTTTGCACCTACTGCCGCATAGCGTTCTGGATATTTTAGGAAGTCCACAATTTCTACGACTTCCTCTTTTGCCTCTTCATTCCCTGCCATATCATCAAAGGTTACATTGGGCTTTTCAGCATTGACAAGTTTTTTTGAGCTTCCGATACCAAACATACCACCACCCATGGATTTTTGCATTCTGCTTGCGATAAAAAGCCAAATAGCAATGATGATAAAAATAGGCAATAGCATATTAATCATATCTGTGAAGAAATTAGATTCACTAAAGCCACTATATTCAATTTGCTTTTCATCAAGCAAAGTCGTAAGATTTGGATCTGACACTCTTTTGGCGGTGTATAAGACTTTTGGTGATGAACTTGTAGAAAGTGCGCGTATGATAGTTTGTCCGATACTTACAGAATCTACCTCTTTGTTTTGAATGAGTTGCTTAAGCTCATAGTAGCTTACTTCTTTGCTGACCACATTGCCACTTAGCCTATCGCTAAGAATATCCCCTGTAGGTGAAAAGAGCTTAAATAAAATCATTACACCAATTACCAAGATAGCAAAAGTCAAAAATGGATTTTGCTTAAATGGCGTTTTTTTGTTGTTATTATTTTGATTTTCTGTCATTGTTTATACTCCTTAAGATTTATCATGTATGCATTTTTGGAGTTTTAGGGCTACCCACTCATCACGCACACAAGATTCTATAAGCCTAAAACCCTGTAAAAAACTTTCTAACACATCATCTTTGTGGGTTTCTAAAATCCCAGAAAGGATTAAAATCCCACCATCATGGAGGTTGTGCATAAAATCTTTGTAAAGAACCTTTAAGGTAAAGGCTAAAATGTTTGCCACTATAACATTAAAAGTTAAATCTGTTTTGAGGCTTCCTATACTCCCTTCCCAAATTTTGCATACAGATACATCGTTATTGGCAAAATTCTTTTGACTTTCTACAATGCTAAGGGGATCGGTATCACACGCATACACTTCCGCACCAAGTTTGGCGGCTACTATAGATAATATACCACTTCCACAACCCACATCAAGGAGTTTTTTACCCTGCAAGTTAAGGGTGCTTAGCATTTCAATACACATTGCCGTGCTTGCGTGATGGCCTGATCCAAAGGCAAGAGCAGGATCTATAATGATAGGTACTTGTTGTGAATCCTGTGAACTAGTGTGTGAAAGATCCCAAGAAGGTGTGATAAAAAACTTGCCACATGCAATGGGTTTAATAGAATCTTTATAGGCTTGTATCCAATCTTGATTGTCTTTTTGGGTAATTGCGTAAGCACAGCCTATGCTAGATTCTACCCTATGACTAAGAATCTCGCAAAACTCTGCCAAATTTTTTACAAATTCTTCACGCACATCAAACGGAAAACGTGCTATAAGTTTTGTTTGTTGTGGGGAGTGCAAAAGCGTGCTATATGTAGTGTGCAGTGTGTGCCATTGCATAGAATCTAACTTTTCATCAAAAATGCTATCGTTTTGGATATATTCGATACTACACAAACCAGAATCTTGAAGGTATGTCGCAATAAAGCAAGAGAGGAAATCTGCAAAAATCTCTACATCTTGACTTGGATAAATAGTATATTGAAAGTATTTTTCGTGCATTAGGAGATGGGAGTTTAGCCCTCATTCACACCCAAAACTACCTCAAGCTTTTCTTTAAGCACTTGCGGAGTAAAAGGCTTAACGATATAATTATTCACACCAGCCTTGAGTGCGGTAATAACTTCAGCTTTACCACCTTCTGTGGTAACCATAATAATAGGAATATCTTTGTAGCGATCATCACTTCTTACTTTTTTGACTAGATCAAGTCCATTCATTTCGGGCATATTCCAGTCCGTAATAAGCACATTGATACCCTCTACACTATCAAGCAAACTCCACGCTTCCACGCCGTGTTCAGCTTCCAAAATATCCTCATAGCCTAATCTCTGGAGTGTATTTTTTATGATTCTTCGCATTGTTGAGCTATCATCGACTACAAGTAACTTCACTGCTACTCTCCTTAATATTGATTTATTTTGGGTTATATCGGAAAAATTGCGCAAATCTTAGCACACAAAGTTTGAGATTTGCTTTAATCTAAGTATTTTTCATATACTTTTGTAAATCTATTTTGTGCTCATAAAAAGCTTTACCTATGATAACTCCATTTATATGAGGGTTGGCACTAAGAATCTCTAATTCTGTGGCATCAGAGAATCCTCCACTTGCAATTGTATAAATGCCACTAACTTGTGCGATACTTTGTGTGAATTCTATATTTACACCACTTAGAGCGCCATCGCGGTTAATATCTGTGCAAATGATAGCATCTACTTTACTTCCCTTGAAATATGAAGCAAAGACACTTGCTTCCATATTTTCCTCTTTTTCCCAACCTTGTGTCGCTACCTTGCCATTACGTGCATCAATTCCTATGGCAATTTTGTAGTGTTGTGCCATTTTGAGTGCAAACTCTGGATCTTGTAGTGCAATAGATCCTAGAATAATCCTCTCTACACCTAAATCTTGATAGTATGCGATATTTTCTTGTGTCCTAATCCCTCCACCTAGCTCGATTTTTAGTGATGTGTGTGAGAGAATTTGTTTAATAACTTCTTTGTTGCGTGGCTCTCCAGCAAATGCGCCATTTAAATCTACGATGTGCAGCCACTTTGCACCCATTGCCTCGATTTCTTTAGCAAATTCTAGCGCTTCACCATAGACTTTTGCGCTTTGCATATCTCCTTTGTATAGACGCACAGCCTTACCATCTTTAAGATCAATAGCCGGATAAATATCTATCATCATTACTCCCTTCTAAAACCTACACTTTTTTGGTTATCAAAATTTGCGTTTAGCTCTTTTTTGATTTCTTCCTCAAAATCTTGTATACAAAAGATAGGATCTTCTCTTGTAGCGACTTTGTAAGCAGTATTTCGCACGACAAGCTTTATCTGCCCTCCACTAAGATCAGATTCACAAAGTTTCGCAATAAATGCCTCCCGTGTGCCATCTAAGGTAATATTTGTTGGCAAAAGATGATCCCAGAGTTGTCGCCTTTGCTCTTTGTTTGGTCTTTTAAATTCGATTTTGTAGTTAAATCGCCGCGAAAATGCCCTATCAAAATTTTCTAAAAGATTAGTTGTTGCGATCAAGATTCCTTCAAAATGCTCAATTTGTTCTAAAAAAATATTTTGCATTTGGTTATGCATTTTATCCGTGCTTGTGTGTGCTCCACCTCTTGATGAGAGAAATTGATCTGCTTCATCTAAAAACAAAATAGGCTCACTTTTGACTTTTTTGCACATCTCTTTGTAAGTATCAAAAATAAGGCGTACATTTTTTTCACTCTCGCCAACATATGCGGATAAAATCTTGGAGCAATCAAAACTTAGTACCTCTTTTTTTAGGCTTTTAGCCAATGCCATTGCACTAAGCGTTTTGCCAGTGCCTGGAGGTCCAAAAAATAAAATTTTAGCCTCAATATTTTTGCTTTCTTTGATACCCCACAGCTTTAAGCGATTAATAACTACAGAATCTACTTGTGCAAGGATATGCCTTAGGGTTTCTTTTGTGTTCGGGGATAAGATTACCTCATCAAGTGTGGATTTTGGATCAAGGAGTTCAAAAATTTCTTGATTCTTGATGAGAGATTCTAGAGTGATTTTTGTATGTTTTGGTTTTTTGGTGGGGTTATTGATTGTGTGCAAAATTTCATTAGGGATAAAAAAAGATTTATCAATATTCCCAAATCCTGAAAGATACTCATCATAATCCACCAAGCCTTTTGAAAGTAATTTAGAATCTTCGCTAAGAAGTTCAAGGTTTGCCATTTTTTCATATTCATCATCACTTATAAGGTGCATAAGCGCATTTACATCTCGCGTATTTTGCATACTTCTTGGGGAATACTCTTCTTTGAGTAAAGCTAAAAAGATAATTTGTTCTTTTTGGTTTAATTTATGGGCTTTGAAAAATTTTATAAGAGAGAGTTGTTTTTTGGTAAGTTTTAATCTTGCAGAGATTCTATCTTCAAGGAGCTTGAGGGAATTTTTGGATAAAGATAGAGAATCTTGACGCATACGACTTGTTTTGTGTAATAAATCTATACGTTTAAATTGATCTTTTAGATATTCCAAATCGTTGGTATATGCGCTAATTTCTGGTAAAGTGTCATCAAAATATCCCTCTAAAAGTCGCAAAAAATTATACGAAAGACTAATGCGGTCATTATATAGTTCGAGCATAAGCATAGGCATACTATTGGGATCATCTGAATTAAGTTGTGTAACCCATCCCATTTCGATGAGATCATATATTTTTGGCAAAAGCTCAAAGTGTGTTTTGTATTCTTGTTCGCCATAATACTTACTCAAAAATAGCGACACAGAGCAAATATTATCACCATACAGATAATTTTTTAGAAGGTTTTGGAGAATCTGTGCTTCTTGCTCATCGCATTTAAGATGAGGGAAGATTTTTGAATTTTGTAATGTGTTAGATTCTAAAAAATCAACAAGAAATTCCATATATTATCCTTACTACAAAATCACATCAAATTCTGAATCATCATAAGGGTCAAGGTGGGCATTAATTTCCCATACCAAGTTTTTGTCAATTGCGCGAATGCGATTTTCTATATCATTACAAATTTTATGTGCCTCTATAAGTGTAATGTCTGGGTGAAACACTAAATGCACATTAATAAAAATAATATTTCCCACGATACGACTACGCAATGCGTGATAGCTTGTGATAGGGCAATCTCCTAAAATCTCTTGCACACGCGCAAAAATATGTGGTTCAATCGCCCTATCAAGCAATAACAAAACATTTTCCTTGATAAGTTTAAAAGCAGAAACCATAATATATAACGCAATAATAATCCCCAAAATCGCATCAAGTTTTTCAAAACCGCTAAAACCAATGACTGCAAGAGAACATAAAATCGCACCATTGCTAAGCAAATCCACTTTGTAGTGAATCACATCGGCTTTGATAACTTGTGAATTTGTTTTTTTGGCTACTTTTTGGAGAAACCATACAAGTGCGAATGTTACACAAAAAGAGACAATCATCATACCTATAGAAGAATACAAACTCTCAAGCGCGTGAGAGGAAATAAGTTTTTGCACAGAAGTATAAAAAATATACATTCCTGAACATGCGATAATCAAGCCTTCAAATGTGGCTGCTAGGAATTCTAGCTTTCCTAACCCATAGTTAAATTTACCATCTGCAGGTTGCTCGGATTTTTTGATAGCAAAAAAATTAAAAATAGAGATTCCCACATCAAGCAGTGAATCTATCGCACTAGCTAAAACCGCGATGGATCCACTTACGATCCCTACTATGAGTTTTCCTATGGCAAGACAAAGTGCAGTAAGCGTCGCGATGAGCGTCGCGTATTTTGGAGTGTAAAGTAGATTTTGTAAGAACACTTTGTTGCTTGTCTTTGGGTTTGTTATGTTATTTACTTAAAGGTTGTGCCACCATCGATAATGATAGTTTGTCCTGTAAGCCACGCACTTTGTGTGTTATCACACAAGAAAAATGTTGCTCCTGCCAAATCTTGTGGCGTTCCCATACGATTAAGAGGGGATTGTTCCTCAACTTTTGCCTTCACTTCTGCATAATCTGGAAATGCTCTTAATGCGTCAGTATCGATAGGTCCTCCACTTACAGCATTAACGCGTATGCCCCATTCTCCTAATTCTGTGGCAGCATATTTGACCATTGTCTCTACTGCATTTTTAGAATTTCCATGTCCTGCATAGTTTGGCATATATACAAGATTCCCTGTAGAGCTAAGAGAAACGATCGCACCACCACCAACTTCTTTCATGCGTTTTGCTGCCTCTTGCGCTCCCACAACAAAAGCAAGCACGGTAGCAGTATAAATATTATTGAGACCTTTTGGGCGTAGTCGCATAAATGGTGCAAAACCACCTGCTACGCTTTTTCCATAGATAATAGCATTTGAGATAAAAAAGTCAATGCGATCAAAATCGTTATCGATTTTGCTAAAAAGTTCTATATATTGCTCAGGCTCCAAAACATTAAGAGGATAGAATCTCGCCTTCACTTTGTAGGTAGATTCTATATCTTGAGCGATTTTTTGTGCCTCTTCTTCATTTTTGTTGTAGGTAAAAGCCACATTCACGCCATTTTGTGCAAAACGATACAAAATTGCCTTGCCTATACCGCGTGTAGCACCACTGATAACTAACGTTTTACCTTTCATAAATTCTGTAGTATTTTGCTCATTTGTCATCATATACCTCGTTTATTGAAGTTATAAAACCCTAAATTCTAGCAAACTTTTCTTTAAACTAATACATCATGTAGAAATTTGGTAATATCTCATAGTTGTGTAAAACTTCAATGACTAAAATAGCCACTACACCGATAAACCAATTAAATGTGCGTCGCAATTCTTTGTGAAAAAACTTAGGGCGCACTTCGATTTTTTCTGGACAAGAGAAATGTGCAAATGAAGGAAAAAATCTTGAAGTATTTTGCAAAAATTGCTGATATTTTTCACCGAATCTTTGAGATAGGAAGTTTTCTTCACCCAAAATAGTCATACGATAAATCCACAAAAACAAGATTCCGCCAAGAATGATAAATATTAGCTGTGCTTTAAGCGCCAAAATCCCAAGAAACCCTATAAAAGAAAATAGATACAAAGGATTGCGACAAAGGCTATATGCACCATAATCAATAAAGCTATTGCCATCGGCTCCCTCATTTTTCATACCGCCAATAAATATTGTGGCATAAAGTCGTCCGATAACACCCGCAATAACAAGTGCTATGCCCACACCGCGTATGCAGTTTGCCACAAAATCATTATATGGTGTGTAAGAGACAAGAAGCCACACAGCACCAAATGTTCCTAAAAGATATTGCCAAATAAAACGATTCCATTTCATGCATACTCCTTTTTATGGTAGGACTTTATAGTCTTGAAGGACTTGTTCTATTTTGATCATATTTTCCTTACTTGGTGCAAGTAATGGCAATCTGTATTCCAAACTTGGTATAAGCCCACTAATATACATTGCTGCTTTAATTGGAATAGGATTACTCTCACAAAAAAGGACTTTGTTTATAGCATAGAGTTTGTTATTTATCTCTTGACTTTGTTTCATATCACCATTGAGGGCTAGATGTGTGAGTTTGGCAATTTCTTTTGGCAAAAGATTACCCGCCACAGAAATCACACCTTTTCCACCATTAGCTAAGATGGGATAATTAATCGCATCATCACCGCTAAAAACCTCCATTTTTGGTGCATTTGTCACAAGCTCAATGACACGCTCCATTGACCCTGCCGCTTCTTTAATCGCAAAAATATTTGGCACATTTTCAAAAAGCCTTATAGCTGTATCTGTTTGGATACTTACGCCTGTGCGTCCTGGGACATTATAAAGCATAAGGGGGATTTGCACAGAATCTGCCACTGCTTTATAATGCTGATACAACCCTTCTTGACTTGGTTTATTATAATATGGACTCACACACAATATCGCATCTGCACCGCATTTTTGCGCAAATTGTGCAAGCTCTATAGCTTCTTGTGTCGAGTTACTACCAGCGCCAGCAAGTACCTTAGTATTGCTTCCTTTGCATACATTTACCGCCACTTCGATACATTCCATATGTTCTTTGTGATTTAATGTAGCAGATTCACCCGTTGTCCCCACTGGCACACAAGCATCCATACCATAATGTATTTGCCGCAATAAAAGTTTTTCATATGTCCCAAAATCAATTTTACCTTGGTAAAAAGGTGTAATAAGCGCACTCATAGCCCCACTAAGTGTTATCTTACTTTCCACGATACCCCCCCTCTATTTGTGCAAGATAACAACACTTAATTGTTTATTGTCAAAATACTTTCTTGCCACACTAGCAAGTTGTTCTATGCTTAGATTCTCAATAGCCTCTTCATACGCAAATAATGGACTTAAATCCCCTCTAGCTAGATAATCCCCGAACACATATGCACTCGAAGAAGCGTCTTCAAACCCATAAATAAAACTTGCTTTAGTGTTAATTTTTAGCTTTTCAAGTTCTTGATGGCTTATTTTTCCCTTTTTGATACGATCTAAAATCGCATAAATTTCTTTTTCAATCGCCTGTGCTTTGACATTTGGGAGGGCTTGTGCCATAATGAAAAAGATTCCATCATCTTTGAGTTCCATATTATAGGCTGAAATACTAGAAGCAAGATGTTTTTTATCAATAATCTCACTCTCAAATAAGCTAGATTTACCGCCACTAAGAATCTTGCTAATGGCACTTAGTGCAACTTGATCTTTGTGTGCAAAATTTGGTATTTTATAGCCCATAGCTAAATATTCTATTTCGGTATCTTTTGTGATTGCTACGCGTTTTTGCTCTGTTTGTGTTGGTTCTTTTGCTTGCACCTGTGGGATAGAATCTGTCTTATTAGCAATCTTGCCAAAATACTTTTGTGCCGAGTCAAAAACTACTTGTGGATCTATATCCCCTGCTACAAGCACGATTGCATTTTGTGGTTGGTAATACAAAGAATGAAACGCTTTAATATCCTCTAATTTCCAGCTCTTTATGTCATCACTAAAACCAATAGGTGTCCAATGATAAGAGTGCTTTGTGAATGCGGTATTAAAAAATGTGAAATACAAAAGCCCCATAGGATTATTATCCGTGCGCCATAAACGCTCTTGCATTACCACATCACGTTCAGGCTGAAACTCTGAATCTGTAAGGCTTAGATTCTCCATGACTTCGGCAAAAAGCCCTAAACTCTTATCAAGATTTATGTTTGTGGTTTTGATATAGTATTTGGTGTAATCAAAGCTTGTAAAAGCATTATCCACGCCACCAAACTTTTTTACAATTTCATCGAACTCACCAGCTTTAAGGTTTTTTGTTGATTTGAAGTTTAAATGCTCAAGCATATGGGCTATGCCACTTTTACCTATAACCTCATTGCGACTACCAACTTTATAAATCACATCAATCTCTACCACGCTACTTTGATTTGCCAATGGCACGACTACAACTTGCAATCCATTGTCTAGTGTTTGTTCATAATGCTTTGGTATAGCTCCAGCATAGCTTATCGCACTCATTAAACCTCCTAATAGCAAAATTTTTAGACTTTTCATTATATATCTGCCTCATCAGCTTTGATACGTTTTGTTGGAGTTTTTGGTCTTTTGCTTTTTGGGGATTGGGTTGTTTGAGATTCACTAGATTGGGCTACTTGTATTTCACCATCATTTTTTGATTTTTTGGTGTGGTTAACACCTATGGCTTCAGAAATATGATGGAATCCATCAGCCTCAAGATTTTCTATAATTCCTTCGTTGATGCGTTTAAGAAGTGAAGGACCTTGATAAATAAGTCCCGTATAAATTTGCACAAGTGAAGCCCCCATTTTGATCCGCTCATATGCTTCATTGGCGTTGTCAATACCACCAGAAGAGATAAGAAGTGTTTTGCTAAAAAATTCTTTTGCAATACTTGCAAAGACTTCTCTTGAACGCTCTTTGAGAGCCTCGCCACTAATCCCTCCTTGATCCTTTGCACCTTGCAACAAACTATAGTCAATACTCGTATTTGTGGCAATGATACCTCTACATCCATGCTTTATGGCAGATTCTATAACTTCTAGCATATCATCGGTATGCATATCGGGTGAAATCTTTAAGAATACAGGTTTTTGCGTGTGTTGGCATGCCATTTTAAACAACGAGGCAACAAAACTTTTGTTTTGCAAATCGCGAAGTTTTGGGGTATTTGGGCTAGAAATATTAAACACAAAATAATCCGCTAGATTCAATAACTCTTTGAGCGTATTTTCATAATTTTGCAAAGAATCGCTTTGCGCAATAATTTTATTTTTTCCAATATTTGCACCAATAGGGATAGAAAAAGGATAGCATTGTTGGAGGTGTTTGGCAATCTTGCTAACACCAGCATTATTAAAACCCATCATATTTTGCAGGCTATGTGCTTGCGGAAATCGGAATAACCTTGGTTTTGGGTTGCCACTTTGTGGAGCTTGCGTGATTGTGCCAACTTCAACAAACCCAAACCCCAACGCACTAAGTCCTTTTATCATCGTCGCATTTTTGTCAAATCCAGCACTAATACCCACAGGGTTTGGAAAACATAAAGAATCTAGAGTGTTTGTAAGTCTTTTGTCATATCGCACAAATTGCCATGCCAACAAGTCTTGCACCAAAGGCAGTGGTGCAATTTTGCGCAAAAATAATTCAGTAAGATTATGAGCTTTCTCTGCGTCTAGTTTAAAGAGTAGTCGCTTAAAGTTTTGATACATTTTTACCCCTTTGTGATGATACAAACTTGCATTTTATAAAAATTCCCTAAATAATATCTTTAACATTCTTGGTATTATATGCGTTTTGTATGGCTTGTAGTGTTGGGTTGGTAATAAAAAAATCTAGTGCTTTTATACCATAAACACATAGAGAATCTAGAGTTTCTTGTTCTGTATGCGTGAAATCACCAAGCACGTAATCAATAACGCATTGTTCTTTTGGTTTGGATTGGCTAAGTGTTGGCTTACCAATCCCACAACGCATACGCATATACACATTCCCACAAAGAGAATCTAGAGATTTTAGTCCATTATGTCCGCCACTTGATCCACCTTGCTTAAATCGCACAGCCCCAAGGCAAAGATCCATATCATCGTGTATGACAAGCATTTGTGTGATCGTATGATATTTGTAAAACGAAGCGATACTCTCGCCGGAGAGATTCATAAATGTTTGCGGCTTGAGACAAAAGATAGAAGCGTGTGGGGTGCTAAGACACGCACAAAAAGCTTGGGATTTTTTATCACAATCCCAAGTGAGATGATGGTGTTTTGCAAACACATCAAGAATAATAAAACCGATGTTATGTCGTGTGCGTGCATATTTTTCGCCGGGATTTCCAAGACCAACGATCAGTAAGCACTCTTTAGACTGCATTGCTGCATACAAAACTATTTTGCTTTGATGACACCAACTACAGCAACATCTTGATTATTGAGAACTCTAACACCACTAATTTCTGGTAAATCCCGCACGAGGATAGAATCTCCTACATCCAAATCAGTTACGTCAAGCTCATAAGCATTTGGCAAACTCTCTGGAGTGCATTGCACACTGATACGCTTTGTAGAGATAAAAAGCACACCTTTGTTTTTTAGCCCTTTTGCGTTACCTTTTGTTTTTACTGGAACTTTAAATTTGCTCACCACACCTTTTTGAGCTAACAATAAATCCACGTGTTTAAGAATATCTGTAACAGGATCTTTTTGATATTCTTGGACAACGACATCATAACTTTTTCCACCGATTTTCACTTCAAAAATCAAGTTTGCCTTACTCTTGATTTCTTTTATGAAATCATTGAGTTTAAATGCGCAATGGATATTTTCTTGTCCTTTTCCATAGATATTGGCAATTAGATAACCATTGTTTCGCAAAGCCTTTGCCGCTGCTTTAGAAATACTCTCTCTAATAATACCTTCTAACATTTGTAATCCTTTTTGTAAAAACTTAAAAAGGCGAGATTATAGCAAAAAATCTACAAAAAGAGAAATAAATGGGATTATGTTTGATGAGTGGGACCGATGTGCAAGTCTAAAGATCTGCATACCCCCTCTGTCATACGTATCTTGCTTAGATATAAACCAATCTACATAAGATTCATATAGACAAATGCCAAGAAACCGATTATAATGTATATTTTTATGGAGAGTATGGATGCCATTAGGAGAAACGGATACAAGAATCAAATTTATCGATACCAAACTTAAAGATTCTGGCTGGAGCGAGGATTTTATCAAGCGTGAATATTATTTTACCGATGGTAGAAAACTGCTTGGAGGCAAAAGGGGTGTTAGAAAATTTGCCGATTACTTGCTTTGCTTTCAAAACAACAATCTAGCCGTTATCGAAGCAAAAAGGCTTAGCAAAGATTCACTAGATGGATTATCTCAAGCCATAGAATATGGCGAGATTCTTGGTGTGCGTTTTGTGTATGCTACAAATGGCACAGAAATTTATGAATACGATAGACTAGATTCACAAGGTCGCTATATAGATGAGTTTCCAAGCCCACAGATTCTCTTTGATAGGACTTTTGGTAACCTTTTGGAATGGCACCACAAACTCCTAACCCAAAAAGAACTCTATATCCCACAAAAGCCATTGCGTTATTATCAAAAAATAGCCGTAGATAGAGTGATACAAGCCCTTATCAATGACAAAAAGCGAATCTTACTCACCCTCGCTACTGGCACAGGCAAGACAACTATCGCCTTTGCGCTTTGCTACCGCCTCCTGCAAGCAAAATGGAATCTTGATAACACTAATAGAAAGCCAAAGATTCTCTTTCTTTGTGATCGCATTACCTTGCGAAATCAAGCTTTAAACGAGTTTAATCCTATAGAGGGAGATTGCAAAGAGATTAGTGCAGGAGAGATACACAAAAATCAAGACAAAGTGCCTACAAGTGCTGATGTGTTTTTTGGTATCTATCAAAGCCTAAGTAGCGAGGAGAATATTCAAGAAGATGCTCAACAAGACAGGCACAAAGAAGAAAGCAAGTTGTATTTGCAATACCCAAAAGATTTCTTTGATCTTATTATCATAGATGAATGCCATAGAGGCGGAGCCAATCAAGAGGGGAGCTGGAGGGCTGTGCTAGATTATTTTGAAAGTGCAGTGCATTTGGGGCTTACTGCCACGCCAAAGCGAAGCGATAATGTAGATACTTACAAATATTTTGGCAACGCTGTGTATGAATACAGCCTAAAAACTGGGATAGAAGATGGCTTTCTCACGCCTTATAAAGTCAAGCGTATCATCACCACTCTAAGCGATGGCTATACATACAACCCCGATGACATCGTGCAAGGCGAACTACAAAGCGGACATTATGCACCAATCAAATTTGAGCGTGAGATCACACTACCCAAATACAACGAATTTATCGCCAAAAAGATTCTAGAGCTTATCAATCCTATGGATAAAACGATTATCTTTTGTGTCAATCAAGCCCACGCAAGTGCTATAAAAATCGCTATTGATGCACACAAAAAGGTTAAAAGAGATGATTATTGTGTGAGAGTTACAAGCGATGAGGGGACTATAGGACTAAACTATCTTAAAGAATTTCAAGACAATGATAAAAGCTATCCTGTGATTCTCACAAGCTCCAAAATGCTAACAACAGGTGTCGATGCGAAAAATGTCCGAAATATCGTGCTTTTAGCAAATATTGGATCAATGATTGAGTTTAAGCAAATCATAGGGCGAGGCACAAGAGTGTATGAGGGCAAAGACTTTTTTACAATACTTGATTTTTTTGGTGCGACCAAGCTTTTTTATGATCCAAAATGGGATGGAGAAAGCAATGCTATAGATGAAGAGAGTAACACAGATTCTGATACTAGTTTCCCTGTAAGCACCAAAAGCAACAAACAATCAAACAAAACAGATGAAACGCCAAGCCAAAAGGTAGTGATTCACCTAAAAAGCACCAAGCTACAAGTGCTAGATATACAAACGCGTTATGTAGGAGGAGATGGCAAACCGCTAGGCACAAAGGAGTTTTTGGAATTTCTCATCGGCAAGCTTGGTGCATATTATGATGACGAAAAGAAACTAAAGGCGATGTGGAGTGAGCCAAAAAATAGACAAGCATTCTTAAAAAGTCTCCAAAATGAGGGGATTGATGATGAAGTGCTAGAGAATCTACAAGAGATTTTTGAGCGAAAAGATTGCGATATTTATGATATTTTGGCGCACATTAGCTTTAGCAGCGAGATAGTATCACGCAGTGAGCGAGTGATAAGCGTGAGAAAAAGTGGCTTTTTGCAAAGATTCCATAAAGAAAGAGCTATAAGGCTTATAGAGTTTTTGCTCGGATATTATGAAAAACACGGAATCAACGCCTTTGACAACATTAGCACTTTGCTAGAGCTTAGCTCACTTGGCTCTATGCAAGAAATCATTAATGACTTTGGCGGAATCTCCGCACTAAAAGAGAGCATAGAGGATTTGCAAAGGGAAATATATGGGGTATAAAATATATTTTTAAGAATAAATTTGAGATTTTTTGTTAAAATTATGCTCTAAAATTATTTTGGAGCAAGGTATGTTAGTAGAATTTAGGGTGAGAAATTTTTTTTCCATTCAAGGTGAGCAAGTTTTTAGTATGGTGGCAAGTAGCGATAAAACCTTTTTAGATTCTCACACAAATAACGACAAAAAACTAACGCTACTAAAAAGCAGTGTGATTTATGGAGCAAATGCCGCTGGAAAATCAAATATAATAAAAGCTTTGATAGCCATGAGACAAATTATTACATCAAGTGCAAAAAGTCAGAGAGGAGATGAACTACCTATAATGCCTTTTGTTTTAGGAAGTGATGAGGATAAACCCACAAAATTTGAAATCATTTTTATACAAGATGACATAAGGTATCAATATGGTTTTATTTTAAATACGGAAAAGATTTTAGAAGAATGGCTTCTAGTCTTTAGTGAAAGCAATCGAGCACAAAAATGGTTTGAAAGAATCTATAGTGAAAAAGAAAAAAAATATCATTACACATTTGGGGCAAAATTTCTAGGCTCCAAACAGCTATGGGCCAATAATACAAGGGAGAATGCTTTATATTTATCTATAGCCACTCAATTTAACAGCAAACAATTAAAACCTGTATTTGATTTTTTTTTAGACAACCTGAAAATAGCTGCTGAAGATCACTGGAGTGATGCACAAGAGGTCACGATTAAGCTAATAGAAAAGGGTAATACAAAAATTATTAATTGCTTAAAAAAAGTTGATTTAGATATCGAGGATATTTGGATTAAGCACGAAGAATTAAATATAACTGAATTAATCCAAGAGAAATCTATTTCACAGAATCTCAAACAAGAAAAATTGGACAATACCGGAAGATTAATAAAACAGAATATACAAATTATACATACAGACCAAAAGGGTAGCAGGGTCGGTTTTAACATAGCCTTAGAATCAAAAGGGACGCAAAAATTTTTTAAATTAATTGGGCCCTGGATAGACACCCTAGAAAAAGGATATCTAATTGTAATTGATGAGCTAAACACACATTTTCATCCATTAATGACAAAATTTTTGGTAGAACTCTTTCATAACAAAGAATTAAACCAGCATAATGCACAATTGATATTCACTACTCACGATACTTCTATTCTAAATCAAGATATATTTAGAAGAGATCAAATTTGGTTTTGCGAGAAACAAAACAAAGCCACCAAGCTTTATCCACTAAGTGATTTTAAAGTCAGAAAGGATAAAACAAATTTAGAAAGCGATTATCTTTTGGGGCGTTTTGGGGCTTTGCCTTATTTCAAAGAGATACTATCATCTTGGAGCGATAATGGGCAGTGATGATTTGCATAAAAAAAGAAATACAAACCTAAGAAAAAGACACTCAGAACGAGAAACAAATGAAGTCATACTAATAGTGTGCGAGGGTGAAAAAACCGAAATCAATTATCTAAAACAACTAAAAGATTTTTTTAGATTAAGCAATGTAAGGATAAATATCATCTCAAGCAAAAAATCGAATCCTTTGCAGATTGTGACATTTGCCAAAGGAAAACATAAAGATCATTCTTATAGTAAAGTTTATTGTGTATTTGATAAAGATACGCATTCAACCTTTGATGAAGCATTGGAAAAATGCAAAAAATATAATTTTGAAGCGATTGTTTCAAACCCTTGCTTTGAGTTTTGGATACTTTTGCATTTTACATACACTACAGCAAACTTTCATACAGATAACAAAAATAGCCCTTGTGATAAATTAATCAGCAATTATTTAAAAACCCATATCAAAGATTATTCAAAAAGCTATAAGTCTTTTGCTCAACTAATAGAAGATAAATTTAATCAAGCAATTGAAAATGCCATAAAGGCAAACAAGGAAGCCGAAGATAATAATTACACAAGCCCATATACCTTTATGTACAAACTCGCCTCTAAATTCAAAGAGTTACACAATGCCAAATAACACAATGACACATTTGCCACAGGGGTGGGAAATAAAAAACTTCAATGACATTAGCACTTTGCTAGAGCTTAGCTCACTTGGCTCTATGCAAGAAATCATTAATGACTTTGGCGGAATCTCCGCACTAAAAGAGAGCATAGAGGATTTACAGAGGGAAATATATTTAAAGTAAGCTTGAATTATTTGGTATAAATTGGATAAAATTTAAGAAGAAAGAAAAAATAAGAAAAAAGCAGAATAATAATGGCTAATATAAATATCAATTTTGATAGATTAAATTATTTATTGGAATTATTTGATTTTAATTCTATTAATGAACTTGCAGGGTATATTGGAGTTAAACAAATTAAAAATCCATTAACAAAAACAATTTTAAATAAAATAGATAATATTTTTAAAAGGGGTTTAGATTTTTATACAAACCCCAATTCTATTGACAATAAACAATCAAGTATTTTATTTAGAAAGAACAATATCCAAGAAAAATTAAATGTGGGTGATAAACAATTAATTAGTAAAATAGAACAAGAAATTTCTTATATTTCGGGATTAGCAAAAATAACTAATTTTAATTTTTCAACAAGAAAGTTTGGACAATTTAATATCAATGATAATCCCAGAGAGGTTGCCAAGCAAATGCAATTTTTGCTAGCAAATAACATAAAAGATGATAAAAAATTTTTGCAATCTTTTATAGATAATCTTGCCGAATACAATATTCTTGTAATAGAAGAGGTGCAATCTCCAAAGTTAAAATATAAAAGCAATTTATGTGGTTTTTTTATAGAGCCAAATGTTATAGTTTTAAAAAAACAACAATCAAGAAAAAGAGAGATTTTTACTTTAGCACACGAGCTTGGGCATTATCTATTAAAGAGAGAGCATATTGATAAAAATATTTTTAACGCAGATGTTAATTCAGAGGAAAAATGGTGCAATAAATTTGCCTTTCATCTTTTGGCTAGTAATGAGATAGATGAATTAGATGATATTGCAAAAGATGATATGAGTATTACTAATAAAAAAATATTGGGGTTCTCATCTAAAAAACATATAAGCAGGCTTGCAATTTTTTACTATTATGCTGACAATAAAAAAATTAGCTGGAAAGAATACAATAGGCTAAGTAAAGAGTTAGAGGAAGAATTTGACAACAAAAGAAAGATTGATAAGTTAAAAGGAGTTAAATATCGTCCATCTAAGCCAATTATATCTCCATTAAAAAAAGATATTTTTGTAGATGCATTTTTAAATAATATTATTGATGAATATACGATACGCACAGAATTTTCTAGAAATATAGATAATAATAATTTAGAGGAGTTTATTTATGGATGAATTCCTTTTTGACACAAGCTCTTTGCTAAATTTTGTAAAATACTACCTACCATTTGATGAAAATTCAAAATTAAAAGAATTCTTATTGCAAGGCTTTAATGAGGATAGATTTTTATTGTTAAGTGAAGTCAAAATAGAATGTGAAAGAGTTTCATCTGGCTTAATTTTTAATGAGCTTGCAGAATTAAAGAAAATAAAGCCCTTAAAACAAGCAGATATTGTTAATAACAAATGGCATAATCTCATTGATAATAATTTTAGTATAAAAGGAATGAAGTCAAAATTAAATCAAAATGAATACGAACAGCAAAAATCAAATTTTATTAAAAGTGCTGATTTTGCATTGATTTTTTATGCTTCTAATAATCAAAATAATGGAAATCCAACAATAATAACAGAAGAAACAATAAATAGTAATGATAATAAAATTTTTAAGAAAATTCCTGCAATATGTGAAATGCAAAAGATAAAATGTATTAGTCTTCCCCAATTTCTTAAAAAACAGATAAGCGTTAAATACCAAGTCTTGGGTAATCTTTTTTGTGCAAGCAATTAGGTGGAGTATAGGTTGAAAAAAATACCGCAAGGGTGGGAAGTAAAAACAATAGAAGATGTTTGTAAAAATTCAAATTCAAATTTAGCCTTAAAAGATATAAAAGATAAAAGTGGAGATTATCCTGTTTTTGGTGCAAGTGGCATAGTTGGTTATGTGGATTTTTTTCATAAAGCTCAAGAGTGTTTAGGCATAATTAAAGATGGTGCAGGGGTTGGAAGAGTCTTTGTTTTACCTAAACAATCATCAGTAATAGGCACTTTAAGCTATTTAGAAAACAATGAAACTACGAATCTCAAATATTTGTTCTACTTTCTTAAAAATCTAGATTTTTCAAAATATATTTTAGGTTCGGCAATCCCACATATTTATTTTAGAGATTATAAAAAAGAGCAGATTCCACTTCCGCCACTCAAGGAGCAAGGGAGGATAGTGGGGATTTTGGATTTGGCGTTTGAAAAGATTGATAAAAGCGTGGAGTTACTCAAGGCAAATCTTGCCAACCTCGATGAATTTGCCCAAAGTGCATTAGACAAGGCATTTAATCCTTTGAAATACACCACTCTTCATTCTGAGGCATTAGCCGAAGAATCTAAAATCAATCAATCGCACGAAGTGCAGACAGATAAAAGCGTCGTCGGGGTGGGGGGAGAGGTTGAGAGGGGAGAGGGAGCGACTTCGCAATTCAAGCCCCTCCACCCTCTCGCAAAAGACATAGAATCTAAAAATGATAATTGTGATTCTACGCCTTTATCTCAAGATGACAACTCCCCCTATCCCCTCCCGCAACATTGGGAATGGAAAAGCTTAGGGGAGATTTGTTCTGTTACAGATGGAACACATAAAACGCCAACTTATGTAGAAACTGGGATTCCATTTTTGTCTGTCAAAAATATTTCTAAGGGCTTTTTTGATTTAAATGATGTTAGATACATATCACAAGAAGAACACAATAAACTTATTAAGAGGGCTAAGCCTGAATTTGGAGATATTTTGATTTGTCGTATTGGAACTTTAGGTAAAGCTATAAAAATTTCTTTAAGGTTTGAATTTAGTATTTTCGTTAGCTTAGGGCTTTTGAAACCAAAGATTAAGTTAGTAAGTGATTATCTGGCTCATTTTTTAAATTCTTATTGTATTGAAAAATGGATTAATGATAATAAGGTAGGCGGAGGAACACATACTGCCAAACTAAACTTAAATGTTTTAGAAAAATGTCCTGTAGCCCTCCCAAAAGACATAAAAGAGCAAGAGCAAATCGCTATGCACTTAGATTCTGTCTTTGATAAGATACAAAAACTAAAAGAGCTTTATAACGCACAGCTACAAGACTATGAGGAGCTTAAGCAATCCCTACTTACTCAAGCTTTTAGCGGAAAGTTATAAATGTTAAAAATTTGCCAAACTTTAACACAACAGCAAGATATGTTAAAAATTTTGGATTTTTTTAACATATTATCAAAGGACAACAATGCAAAACACAATTAATAGAATCACAGACATACTAAGGCGTGATGATGGCATAAGTGGTGCGATGCACTATAGTGAACAGATTAGCTGGATATTGTTTTTGAAGTTTTTAGATGATTATGAAAAAGAATTAGAAAATGAAGCGTTTTTGAATGGTGTGCCTTATACAAGTATTTTGGATTCTCAGTATGCGTGGCAGAGTTGGGCAGCACCCAAAAAAGATAGCAAACTTGATGTGAAAAATGCGCTAAGTGGGAGTGATTTGCTAGAGTTTGTCAATAATGAGCTTTTCCCTTATCTCAAAAGTTTCAAAAACAATGAGGGCTTTAAAAGTATCGAGTATAAAATCGGTGGGATCTTTGAATTTATCGACAATAGAATCGCCAACGGACACACGCTAAGAGAAGTGATAAACCTCATCGATGAGCTTAGCTTTAGCAAAGAAAGTGATGTATTTGCACTAGGTGATGTGTATGAGAAACTACTAAAAGATATGGGAAGCGATGGCGGTAATAGTGGGGAGTTTTATACACCAAGGGCGTTGGTAAAAGTGATGGTAGAAGTTATCAATCCTAAGCCAAAAGAGAGAATCTATGATCCAGCGTGTGGGAGTTGCGGGTTTTTGGTGGAGAGTTTCTTACATATTTTGTATAAAAATAGGGCAAAAGGACAAAAAGCAAGTCTAAGCGTAGAGGAGCTAGAATTTTTGCAAAAAGATGCACTCTTTGGCAAAGAAAAAACGCCACTTAGCTATGCTATGGGTGTTATGAATATGATACTTCACGGAATAAAATCCCCAAATATCATCAAAACAAACACGCTAAGCAAGAGAATAACAGACATAACGGAGAATGAAAGATACGAGGTCATACTCGCAAATCCTCCTTTTGGTGGCAAAGAAAAAGAACAGATTCAAGGCAATTTTATCGTGCGCTCCAACGCTACAGAACTTTTATTTTTGCAACATATCCTAAAATCACTCAAAACCAATGGTAGATGCGCGATTATCGTGCCTGAAGGAGTATTGTTTCAAAATTCAAATGCCTTTGTGAAAGTCAAGCAAGATTTGATAGAAAACTATAACTTAGAATGTGTGCTAAGCTTACCTAGCGGAGTGTTTCTCCCATATAGTGCAGTCAAAACCAATGTGTTATTTTTCTCCAAAGGGTTAAGGTGCATTGTAGAGGAGCAAGATAGCAATGTGTATTATTATGAGCTTATCCCGCCTTATAAACTCACCAAAAATAAGCCTTTGGAGTATGTGCATTTTACAGAATTTTTGGAGTGCTACAAACAACGAAAAATCACACCGCATTCTTATCTTGTGAGTTTGGAGGAGCTACAAGCAAGGAATTATGATCTAAGTGCCAAAAATCCCAATGCAAAAGAGGAAAAATCCTTGCGTGAAGTGGGCGAGATTTTAGAATCTTTGCACAACACCCAAAATCAAATGGTGACACTTTTGGAAGAGTTAGAAACACAAATACACACAAAATCTCACTAAAAATACCAAATCTAAGGCATATGCGTAGAAAGCTAAGCTACACTTGATCCTCTGGCAACACTCTAGCTAAGACATTAAAAAAACGCAATAATATGTTTGCATTTGGTGGTTTCTGGTAAATCTCAAACTCTCCATTTTTGTTGTATCCTTTCCAAAATATCTTATCATCTACGCACCAAAGTTGCCACGCATCCATCATCTCTTCTTGGATATTTGCCTTTGTCTTTTTGGCAAAACTCGGATTTTCAAAAACCACTACAGATTCTGTATTGAGATTGCTTGATCGCTGATCGAGATTAAAGCTCCCTACCCACGTAATACGCTCATCAAAAACAATTGTTTTGCTATGTAGCGACGCGCCTGAACTAAGCTTACCTCGCACACCACTTTTCTTTTTTTTGCCCTCATATTGGTATTCATACACGCGCACACCATTTTTGACAAAAATATCACGATAGCGCTCCCACGCTGCATATACCACAAGCGAATCTGTGGAAGCTAGTGAATTAGTAAGGACGCTAACATGTATATTGCGATCTTGGAGTGATTGGAGATTGCCTATAGTATGCTTACCTGGCACAAAATACGCTGCGGCGATATACACATCCTTTGTGGTATGTGCAAAGATTTGTTTTAGTGCATCTGTAATGGGGCGATTGGGATTTGTTTTATCGATTTTATCTGGCTCATCCGCGATAAACATTGCCTTGCCCCACGCCATATCAAATTGCTTTGTTGTGTAGTGTTGCATAAATGCTTTGATTGTCTCATTATACTTTAAAAATCCATTAGGCTGGGTAGCGATCTGTTCTGAAATTGCTTTAGTCTCTTTAATGTAGTTTTTCATAGATCGTTTGGAGGGCAAAAGTGTCGCAGGTATAGAGCGCTCATACTCCCAATAATTCATAAAACTCTTTGTCGCAGACTTTGCTACATCACCGATAAAAACTACATCGGTATCGGTAAAATTTAAATGTGTATTGTTATCAAAATAATCATCCGCAACATTACGCCCACCGATAATAAGTGCGGTATTATCAACGATAAAAACCTTATTGTGCATACGGCGATTGATACGCGAAAAATCATAAATCATTTCAGGATAGCGTAAAAGCTTGGAGCGATTTTTATAGGG
The DNA here is from genome assembly GCF_900198655.1 of Helicobacter equorum. Lineage (GTDB taxonomy): Bacteria > Campylobacterota > Campylobacteria > Campylobacterales > Helicobacteraceae > Helicobacter_F > Helicobacter_F equorum. Next base: position 54,967 of record NZ_FZPO01000009.1, read on the forward strand.
ATTAAAAATTTTAACCTCAATATTTGGATGTGAATCTAGCGTAATAATATCCGAAAAATCAGAATCTAAGCCATTGTCATCAATCAGAATACGCACCTGCACACCTCGATTTGCTGCTTTCCAAAGCTCGTGCATAAAAATTTTGGACGCAAACTCATCTTTGTAGATATAGGATTGCAAAAAGATAGTTTTTTGTGCCATACGCGTGAGTGCGACGCGATGCAAAAATGCTTGTGTGCCATCAGATAGCAAAAATGCGCCACTCTCGCCTTTGTGTGCTTCTAACTCATCGGCATATACCATACCTAGTGTTGTCGTATTTGGGATAAATTCTGGGATTTTTTGCTTTTGTGGTAAAGCACTGGCATTGATATCTTTGATATTTACCACCACAGAAGAACACCCTGCATATACAAAAACTGCCAAAAATCCTATGATAATAATACTAGTAGCGTTCAATATATGTTCGCTCAAAAATGTCATAACTAACCCTTGGTTACACTTCAAATTTTGACTTCACCAAAAGTCTGCTCAAGCTTCTTGCCAAAGTTACTCATAAACCCTTCGCAAGATCGCATACCACTCAAAATCACTATCCAAGAAACATAAATCCACAACATCAAAAACAACAAAATAGAAATTTGTCCATAAATACTTTTATAAGTTTGGTTATAAAACACATAATACACAAACCCCCATTTTGTGATAAGCCACACAATCGTAGTGCCTAAACTAGAAAGCAATAATGGGAAAAAATGTAAGACTTTGTTTGCTGAAATTTTAAACAACACAAAAAACATCGCCCAAGTGATAAGATAAGGCAAAGTCTTATACAGCATACTAAAATCCGCCACATCATTAAGCACCCTTTGGACTTCGCCACTAAAGTAAATAGAAAGCGCTAAGGACACTGGAAACAAAGTAATCATAGTCCAATACACCACAACAGAATCAAAAAACTTTCTAGGGCTTGAATTAAACACTTTAGCGGTTACATACTCAAAGTTGCGAAAAAACAAAATCGAAGTAACAAGCACATATACTAATCCCATTGTGCCGAGCTTGGAGCTGTTTGCCAAAAATGCATCAAAGTATTGAGAAAATGTGTCTGTGTTGGTAGGCAAAAGATTTGATAAGATAAGTTCTTTTAACTCCAAAATCTCACTTTGAAACTGCGGAAAACTAAGCAAGATAGAAAAAAAGATAAGCAACATCGGAATAAGGGCAAAAATCGTATAAAAACTTAGTGAAGCCGCATAAATCAACTGCTGATCAAAAAAGCGATAGATTCTGCGAATCTCAATGCTTATTTTGTGCACAAATACTTTAGAGATAAAAGGTTTTTTCATCGATTAATGACAACTTGTTGCGGGTATGTATCCATAAGAGAGTATGCGATCAACATCGTTTTTGGGAGCTTCGCCTTTTGTCGTGAGATAATCACCTAGCACAACCGCATTTATCCCACACTCAAAAAGCTTTTTTTGATCCTCGCCAAAGATATGTTCTCGCCCACCAGCTATCATCAAACGTGTTTTGGGTAAAAATTCGCGCGCTAATGCCACACAATCAAGCGCCTCTTCTTTGCTAAGCTTAGGAGCCTCGATAGGAAGATTAGGATTAGCAATATAAAAATTTATAGGGCTAGAATGAGGTGTGAGAATCTGCAATGTCTTAAGCATATCAATTCTATCCTCCCAACTCTCCCCTAGCCCAAAAATCCCTCCTGAACATAACCCAAGCTCTGCTTTTAGTGCATTCTCGCAAGTCTCAAAGCGCTCGCTCCAAGTATGGGTGCTACAAACTTGTGGGAAAAAGTTCTTTGAAGTCTCCAAATTGTGATTGTAGCTATCCACGCCATTTTTTTTAAGATATTTAAGCGAATCCAAATCCGATCTCCCACAACATGCAATAATATGTAAGCCCAAATCTGCCTCTTTTATCGCACGTGCAACTTGTGCGATATATTCACATTTTTTAGAATCTAACCCACGCCCAGAAGTTACAAGACAAAATCCAAGCGCGCCGTATTCTTTAAGACTTCTCGCTTCGTGCAAAATGTCCTTTATAGGTTTATTTTTGTATGTAGGAACATTTGTATTATAATGGGAAGATTGGGTGCAATATTTGCAATCCTCTGCACAATTTCCGGAAGTTACATTGCAAATAGAGCATAAAAAAATTTCTTTTGGATTCATTATATTCCTTTGGTATGAGTTGTATAAATGATATTTTGTATTTGATTGGCGATTTTCATAGCATTTTGCCCATCAATTTCATTGGGCGCAATCTCATTTTTTTGTGCAACACTGGACACTTTAGAATCCCTAGAATTAGTGCGACACATGTTACTAAAATCTAGCAACTCCAAAAGCAAGGCTTCTTGTGGTCGTACCTCAATACTTTCGCTACGCGATGAGATAGAAATATTGTGCAAATGTTGCTCGATAGTCTGTTTGTTGATTAGCACTTCTTTGCTTAAAAGATTACAATCAATATACATATCTTCGCAAGTAGCGGTAATTTGGCGGATTCTCTTTTCTGTGATACGCGAAGCTGTAATCGTGCTAAAAGCACCATTTTTATGTGTGATAATCGCACGCGCATATTCAATCATGCCATTAATCACGACACCATGGGCTTGCACCTCACGCACTTCTCCATTAAAAAGCAAACTCAAATCAATATCATGAATCATCAAATCCATTACTACATCAACATCCGTAATGCGGTTGCTCATTTTATTGGTGCGGACAAAATCCACACTAAAAATGCGTGGAGAATTTTTTAACAATTCCCGCAAAGCAGCAATAGCGGGATTATAGCGCTCGATAAATCCTACTTGGATACAGAGATTTTTATTGCGTGCGGCATCTACGATGATTTGGGTTGTATCAAGCGTATCGGTTAGGGGTTTTTCGACAAAAATATTTTTGATATGATCGCTTACTTTTTGGATATAATCAAAATGTGTAAATGTCGGTGTTACGATAATCACACCATCACTATTTTGCAAGGCATTTTCTAGCTCACTTTCATCTTGGAGCGCATAAACATCAAATTCTTTTGCACTTTTTTCTAATAACTCTTTATTCACATCATACATAAAGCTTACTTCAACATTTTTTAAGAGATTGAGGTTGCGTAGGTGGTTTTGACCCATTTTGCCAATGCCTAAAAGCCCAATTTTTACAATTTTGCGATCCATACTTTCACCTATGCTCTAGCTAAGCAAAGTATTAAGCGATTCTATAATATAACTTTGCTCTTGCTCACTCAAAAATGCACTAAAAGGCAAAGAAAAAATCTCGTGCGAGATTCTCTCACTCACAGGGAACGCACCTTGTTTGTAACCCAAATATGCCAAAGATTCTTGTAAATGCAAAGGCAACGGATAATGTATAGCCGTAGGAATACCTTTGCTTTGTAGCATATCTAGCACTTTTTGGCGCGTAAATCTCTCATCAGGCAATCGCACTGAATATTGTGCATACACGCTTGTGCGATCGCTTGGAATCTCTGGTAAAATAAGATTTTTGAGGTTGCGTGTATAGATGTGCGCTATCTCCTCGCGTTTAGCAATCTCTTGATGAAAATGTTTAAGCTTGGTATTAAGCACTGCACATTGTATAGAATCTAAACGCCCATTAAGTCCTATGTATTTATGCATATAACGCCCAATTTGTCCGTGATTGAGGATAGATCCAATCTTAGTATCAAGTGCTTCATCATTACAAAATATTGCGCCACCATCGCCATAACACCCAAGTGGCTTAGATGGGAAAAAGCTTGTTACGCCTATCGTAGAGAGGTTACACGAATATTTGCCTTTGTATGTTGCGCCAAAGCTTTGACACGCATCCTCTATCACAGCGATATTATGTGCCTTGGCGATAGCATTAATACTATCCATATCCGCAGGTAATCCATACAAGCTCACAGGAATAATCGCCTTGGTGCGTGGCGATATAGCAGATTCTATTTGGAAAGGATCAATATTATATGTCGCCTCATCGATATCAACAAAAACAGGTTTTGCACCCAAAAGCGCAATCATTTCAGCAGTAGCAATAAATGTAAAAGGTGTTGTAATAACCTCGTCATCTTTTTGTATCCCAAGTGCCATAAGTGCAATAAGTAGCGCATCTGTGCCACTAGAGACTGCACGCGCATACCGAGCACCACAAAATGCACTAAGATTAGATTCTAATGTATGCACACTTGGACCCATGACATACGCACTAGAATCCAAAACCTCTTGTATCGCTGTATCTATCTCATCTTTATAAGCCTTATATTGCGCCTTTAGATTAATAAATTGTATATCCATCGCTCACCTAGTTCCGACAAAATTTGGGGAATTTTACCAAAAAAATATTTAAAAATTTGTCCCATATCCGATTTAGCTTGTAACTTGCACAAGGAAGTGTAAGCAAACATACATAAAGGAGTATATCATGGCTTTCCAAGTCAATACAAACATTAACGCGCTTAATGCGGCGGCTCAAGGGACATTCACCCAATACAATATGAAAAACTCACTTGAAAAGTTGAGTTCTGGTCTTAGAATTAATAAGGCAGCAGACGACTCTTCAGGTATGACAATTGCCGATAGTTTGCGATCTCAAGCAAGTGCCTTAGGCCAAGCAATCAGAAACACAAATGATGGCATGGGGATTATACAAATTGCAGATAAAGCAATGGATGAACAATTAAAAATCCTAGATACAATCAAAGTCAAAGCGGTTCAAGCAGCACAAGATGGGCAATCAACACAATCTCGTCAGGCAATCCAAGCAGACATTAAACGCCTTATCGAAGGTTTGGATAATATCGGTAATACGACTACTTACAATGGTCTTGCATTACTTTCTGGATCATTCTCTAACAAAGAATTCCAAGTAGGTGCTTACTCTAACCAAACTATTAAGGCATCCATTGGTGCATCTGTGTCTAACAAAATCGGTCAAGTGAGACTCGAAACAGGTCAAAATGTCACAGCAACTGGTGAAGTGCAGTTGAAGTTTGTCAATGTCGATGGTGTTAATGATGTAGAGTTTGAATCTGTAAAAATCTCTTCATCTGCTGGTACAGGTTTAGGAGCGCTTGTAGAGGTTATCAACAAAAACTCTGATAAAACGGGTGTGCGTGCGACTGCCAATGTTATCACAACTTCAGATGAAGCTATCAAAGCAGGAAGCCTTGGTGGTGTAATCCTTAATGGAATCTCAATCGGTGATATCGTTGGTATTAAAGACAACGATAGCGATGGTCGTTTGGTGCAAGCTATCAATGCCACTACAATGGATACAGGTGTAGAAGCTTACACAGACAACCTTGGTCGTTTGAATTTACGTAGTACCGATGGTCGTGGGATTCAATTCTCTACAACAGGTGCAGTAGCACAACAAGGGCAAAACCAACAAGGTAATGCACAAGGACAACAAACTGCCGGTGTGCTTGCAATAGAAAAAGTCAATGATGGTAAAGATATTATTGCAGGTGCAGATGTCAAGAATGGTGGTAACTGGAATCTTGGACGCCTTTCACTTGTAAGAACCGATGCAAGAGATATAGTAATAAGTGGGACAAATATCAGTGCGACTGGTTATAGCCCAAACCAAACAGTTGCTGAAGCCACTGTGAACTTGCGTGATGTAACAGGTTCTTTTGACAGAGATATCCGTTCAGCTTCTGGTGGTAACTTCAATGGGACACTTGTCAAAGAAGATAAAAACCTTGGCGCAGGTGTAACTTCTCTAAGAGGTGCAATGGTAACAATGGATATCGCAGAATCTGCTACAAAAATTCTCGATAAAATCCGTGCAGACCTCGGTTCTGTTCAAGGACAAATGGTAAGCACTGTTAATAACATCACTGTTACTCAAGTGAATGTTAAAGCGGCTGAATCACAAATTAGAGAGGTAGATTTTGCGGCTGAAAGCTCAGAATTTAGTAAGCTAAATATCTTGGCTCAATCTGGAAGTTACGCACTTTCTCAAGCTAATGCAGTTCAGCAAAATATCTTAAGACTTCTCAACTAGTCTTAAGAATTATGCCTTACTTTTTGCTAGAGGTGCTTACCTCTAGCATACTTAAATCACTCTCTTGCCTCTTTTGATAGATTATCCTAAGCCCAATTTTTTGAATCTTAAGCTACAATTTCCTTGATATTCTCATAGAATCTAAGGATATTTCATAATGTTTGTCGATAGTGCTGATATTTTTGTATTTTCTGGTAATGGCGGTGCTGGCGGTGTAAGTTTTTTGCGTGAAAAATTTGTCATACAAGGCGGACCTGATGGCGGAGATGGCGGCAAGGGTGGCGATGTCATCATCGAAATAGACCCAAATGCACACACTTTAGCAAATTTTCGTGGCAAAAAACATTATCGCGCACAAAATGGTGCAAATGGCGCACCACGTAATTGCAATGGAAAAAGTGGTGAGAATCTTGTCATCAAAGTGCCACTTGGCACGCAGATTCTAGACTTTGATAGTGGCGAGATTTTGGCGGATTTTGGCAAGAATACAATGCGTGTAAAACTCCTAGAGGGTGGTAAGGGTGGATTAGGCAACGCACGATTTAAAACCGCACGCAATCAAGCCCCCACACATGCTCAAAAAGGTATCCCGGGAAAAGAGCTACATATCCGCCTAGAACTCAAGCTTATCGCTGATGTTGGGCTTGTGGGCTACCCAAATGTGGGCAAATCCACGCTTATCTCAACACTCTCTAATGCAAAACCAGAAATTGCTAACTATGAATTTACCACAATCACACCGCACTTGGGGGTAGTGGATGTTGATGAATTGCATTCTTTTGTAATGGCAGATATTCCGGGAATCATCGAGGGTGCGAGTGAGGGCAAGGGATTGGGATTAAGATTCCTGAAACATATTGAACGCACAAAATTTTTGCTTTTTGTGCTTGATAGTGCAAGAGAAATGGGTATTTACACACAATACATAAATCTAGTGCGAGAACTTGAGAATTTTTCCCCTGCCTTAAGTCAGAGAAATTTTGGAATTGTGATTAGCAAATGCGATGTGCATACACCAGAGCTAGATTCACTCCAATCCCTTTGTGCTTCACATACACCACATTTTATCCTACCCATTTCAGCTGTGGCACATCAAGGGATCAAAGAACTTGTTTTTGCACTTTTTGAAGCCCTACAATCAAACTCTACATAAAACCCCTAAGTACTAGTATTTTGGGTAAGACTCACTTTCACTACAAAGAGTAAAGCGGTATGTAAGGATATATTTGGCTTAGTTTTTTAGAATCTATGTGGGCGTTTGATGCGCTTCAAACGCACTTGTCGATAAAATCGCTCTAAGCCTCTTTGTTCCTTTGGTCCTATGGGATAAAAAATATGATCCAAATACTCTAAAATATACCAAGATTCTATCCCACTCCTATGCGAGGCTGCCATAAGCATATAATGAGGAATCTTCTTGTGTTTAGTGCCATAACGCTTATTAAATGCCTTGCTAATACGCCCCAAAAGCTCTCCATAACTACTAAAACACAAACGCCCAAAAACAAAAGGTAGATTAGTGCGATCCCACCATTTTTCTCCCATATCTTCAAATTCACCGCCATTATATCTAAACCTAAGCGCTCTATCACCGATAAGCACTTCACCTTGCAACCCCAAAACTTGCGAAAGCACATTGGAAGTATCAGATTGGTAATCAAAACCACTACCTTTTTTGACAATCACGCTCCATACTGCACCTTTGGCGATGATACCGCTAGGGCATACCTTATGCTTATAATGTGATGCATAACCAGCAATCGATGAGATAAATCCCGCATCAATGCGCCTAAACAAGAAATCTTGATTGAGCTTTGAGGGAAAGGATTTTTTAAGTGCAATACACTTTTTCATATATGAGGGTAATGGATAGGCTTTGATACACACATCAAAAGGCAAAAGATTAAGATATGCAATTTTTCCAAAACGCATTATATAACCATTGTGATGTGTTGGTGTTTTGATAGGGTGTTAAAAATCCTGTCGCGTTGCTCTTGAGAATCTACTTCGAGTTTGATATGCACACTCACGAATTTTCCACCATGAGAAAAACGAGTTTTTGTAATCTTATAAGGAGTGTTAATAGTTTCAAAAATGGTATTTTGCACCTGTGTTTCATCTCTACCAATCACAACATACTCCCACAAAGTAGGATATACAATCTGTGGGGTTTGCTCTAAATCATTATGAATGTGCTGCATTTACACTCCTTGCAATAATTTTACAAATTCATCTGGAATCTTGGTAATCTTTTGATGGGTAATATTAACAAATGCAAGTGTTACCTCCATACCAAAGATACGATCTTGTATTACAGGCGAAAAACTAGATGTATTATGCCCTTGAGCTATTCTGTATATATCTTGTCTAAGACACACAGAAGTCTGTCTCATCCACAACACTTCCGATCGCACCTCTAGTAGATCGCCTAACTTAGCGCTTGCATAAAATTTTGCCTCCAAATCGCTAACCACAAAACCACAATTTCCACTATATGGCTGCATAGTGTTGGCAAAAAATATCTCGCTTCGTGCGCGTTCGCAATATTTGATATAATTTGTGTGATAGACAATCCCGCCACAATCTGTGTCCTCAAAATAGATTCTCACTTGATATGTCTGCATTGCATTTCCTAAGATTTTAGCGACTCTAAAAATTGCTTATACAACGCATTCAGATTCTCAAGCTCTTTAGCGCAGTCTTTGGAGCTTGTCTGCTCTAGAATCTGCAAACGCTTACACAAATACTCAAAAAGCACTCTATCAATATCTGGAAGTTTATTTGCCGCACTTGCTTCTTTAGATCTACCCTTGACAATCACGCGTGCAGGTATACCCACTGCTGTGCATTCAGGTGGGACATCGCGTATAACCACAGAATTTGCACCAATCTTTGCATTTGCCCCTATAGTAATATCACCCAACACTTTTGCTCCAGCCCCAATTACAACGCCATTTTCTATGGTAGGATGGCGCTTGACCTTATCCAAACTCACCCCACCTAAACTCACACCTTGATAAATCGTTACATCATCGCCTATAATCGATGTTTGTCCGATCACCACACCAATAGCATGATCAATAAAAACGCGCCTACCGATCTTTGCTTCTGGGTGAATATCAACATTGGTAATAAAGCCCGTAATCCCCATAAGCACGCGCGCTAACCTCCGAAATCCACGCACATACAACCAATGTGCCACTCTATAATGCACGAGTGCAATCACACCCGGATAAAAAAACAATTCGATTCTGCTCTCTAGCGCAGGATCACGCAACCTCACAACACCAAAATCCTCTCTGATGAGTTGCCACAAACTACGCTCTTGCATACTAGCCCTTTTTGATACTAATAGTGCGGAGATAGCCATTTTCACTAAGCATAACATATAAGCGTCCCAACACCTCTTTTTTGCTATCTGAATCTAAGTCCTGATTTTCCTCGATATATTGCTTTAGGATTCGCTCAATCTCTTTGGTATCATAGTCCAAATCATCAAGCACATCAAGAATAGTTTGAGCTTCCAAAAGATTGCAAAGTTCATAGCCTTTATTGAGATCATCATCAAATACAACGCTAAATTCTGTAGGATGTGTAAAAAGATTATGTCGCATACCTAACACCTCTTGATACGCTCCAACAAGAAAAAATCCTAAAAAATATTCCTCTTTGGTTACATCAACATCGTGCAAATACAACGGCTTACTTGCATCAAATGCCACTTCCCCATCGCTATCACAAGTAATATCCCATAAACTCGCACTCCTTGTTGGCCGGCGATTTAATCTATCAAGAGGCATTACGGGAAAATTTTGTCCCAATCCCCAATAATCGGGCAAGCTTTGGAAGAAGCTACAATTTAGTAAATAGCGTTCTTGCACTTGTTCTTGAATAGCAATGATCTCATTATGATTTTTATGTTTAAGGAGTTTGATGACTTTTTTGATGATGAGATGCACCAACACTTCGGTATTACTACGATCTTGCAAATCAATATATCCCAAATCAAATAAAGTCAGCAAAGATTCCATATGATCGAAGCTATCGTGCAAGTATTCAATCGCGGTTTTTTCACTCACGCTCTCATAGAGATCATAAAGCTCTTGAATAAGTGGTGGATTGGAATCTTTTAGCTTAAGTGCCTCTTCATCATATTCTTGGGAAAGTAACTCTAGCACAGGTGCGACCAAAACCGCGTGATTAGCGGCGATAAAACGCCCAGATTCTATAAAAATATCAGGTTCTTTCTCGTTTTTATTTTTTGCAATTTCACGCAATGAAAACACCACATCACCGCTAAATTCTTCAAGTGTATAATTGCGATTATTCTCATTCTCGTGTTGGGTATATTCCACCGCTAAACCACCACCGATATTCACGCAACTTAGATTCTTAGCGCCTTTTTTGCGAAGTTCGGCATAAATGTTTCCAGCCTCTCTCAAGGCTTTTTTAAGAGGCAAAATATCACTCATTTGACTACCAATGTGAAAATGAATCATGGTAAATCTATCTAAAAGATCATGCCACTCAAGCATATTAAGCGCCTCTAAAAGCTCCGTGGAAGTTAAGCCAAATTTCGAATAAATTCCACCACTTTTTGCCCACACACCTATACCACTGCTATGAAGGCGGATTCTAAGTCCTATTTTGGGATAAGGTTCGCCCATTTCTTTGGCAACATCAATGATTGTTTCTAATTCGTTTAATCCCTCAATAGTAATTGTAATATCGTGCTTCATATTTGCCGCAATAAAGCCAAGAGAAATCATCTCTCGATCCTTAAAGCCATTAATAGTAATAGGTGTATTTTTGTTAGCATACGCCATCGCCAAAATAAGCTCTGGCTTACTCCCTGCCTCTAATCCATAACATTTATCTGCACTTTGCTCTACAAGTGGCAAGACAAAATGTGGCATTTGATTGACCTTGAGGGGGAAAACTGCCTTAAAATTCCCTTGATAATTATATTCTGCAATAGCACGCTCAAATGCTGTAAAAACTTTGCAAATCTGATTTTTAATAAGATGAGGAAAACGTAGTAGTAATGGACCTCGATAGCCCTTTTCACGAATCTCTTGCACGATTTGTATTAATGCGGGTTTGCTTTTGTGATTAATTTTTACTTGCCCATCATCGATAAAAAAATCGCCATTAGCCCAAAAGTTGATGCCATAATCCACCATAACTACACCTTACAAATCTAGATTCTAAACTCACATTATACAAAAGATAAAGATATAATGCACCAAAAACATACCCAAAGATTGAATATTCTTAATCACTAAGGAGTAGCTATGCTAGAAATACAAAACCTAAGCTCATATACACTAGATTCACTTAAGTTTGATGAGATTTTTTTAGCCCTTGCTAAAGCCTATAAACCAAACCTAGTCTCTCATCTTTGCGTAGAAATTCTCATCACAGATTCAACCCAAATCCAAGAGATTAATGCAACACACCGCGATCAAAATAAGCCTACAGATGTGCTTTCATTTCCTTTGGATGTAGATTTTGTATATGCACCTGCAGAATGTATGCTAAGCATAGGTTCTGTGGTGCTTAATGCCCAAATGGCTGATGCAGTAGCCACAAACTTAGGGCATAGCCTAGAAGATGAGTTATATCTACTCTTTATCCACGCTTTGTTGCATATTTTTGGTTTTGATCATGAGATTGATAATGGCGAACACAGACAACAAGAGTGTCGATGGATTACATTCTTTAAACTCCCAAAAAGTCTCATAGAACGCACACAAGATTCATAACAAAAGGGAATATCCTTTGCTTTTGTCACAAAAAACACAAAGGTTTGATGATGAAAAACATAGTATTGTGGATAGGAATGTGCGGATTTGTAACTCTAGCATATGCATTTGATGCGGATATTGATTTTAATGAGATTCCAAACTATGTCGAAGAATCTCCCTCTCAAGAATTTATCCCAGACATTCCGCGCGCAGGAAGTTTATTTGGCACAGGTGATAGACCACTCTTTGCCGATAGAAGGGCGATGAAACCTGATGATCTTATCACTGTGATTATTGAAGAAAATGCAACAGCAAATTTCACAACCAACAAAGCCTATAATGGAACAAGTGGCGGTGTTGTTACACCTCCTAGCATACAATATGGTGGTGCCGATGAAGAACAACAAAAAATCGCTCAAGAACTCAACAACCAAAGCGCCTACACTCTCACCAAAGCCAACAACACGACAAACTTTACTGGTGGTGGCAATCAAAGTCATACCGATGCGATTAACGCTACTATCACTGCACGCATCATCAAAGTGCTAGAGAATGGTAATTATTTTATTGCAGGACAAAAAGAGATCTTAGTTGATGGAGAAAAACAAATTCTACAAGTGAGTGGCGTGGTGCGTCCATACGATGTAGAAAAAAACAACACCATCCAAAGTCGCTATCTTGCCGATGCTAAAATCGCCTACCGATCTGTAGGACCTATCAGCCAAACGCGTAGCAAAAATCCAGTGAGTGATGGAATCGAGAGTGTGTGGCCATTTTAGATGAATCTCGCCATCATTCCAGCTAGAGGAGGCTCAAAGCGAATTCCATACAAAAACACTAAACCTTTTTGTGGTAAGCCTATCATAGCCTATGCAATCCAAAATGCCATACAAAGCGAAATTTTTGATGAAGTGATTGTAAGCACGGATTCAGAAGAAATCGCTACTATCGCTATACAATATGGCGCGAAAGTGCCATTTATGCGCCCACAACACTTAAGTGATGACCACACACCCACACTTCCAGTCATAGCACACGCCTTGCAAATGCAACAAGCCCAAGATCTTGATATGGTTTGTTGCTTGTATCCAACCACGCCACTTTTGCCTACACACGCACTCACACAAGCTTATACCATACTTTGCAAAGATCATAATGTGCGTTATGTGTTTGGAGCACTTGAATATACACATAGCCCTTGGCGAAGTTTTAGGCTAGATTCTATCTCGCTACCTACTCATACACATACCACCACACAAGAAGAGGCATTTGCTCCTACACTTTTATATCCACAATTTGAAAAGACACGATCCCAAGATCTCGCGCCACTTTATTATGATGCAGGGCAATTTTATTTTGCTAAGGCTTTGAATTTTATGCAACAAATACCCATATTTGCCCCACATTCTCGCGCTCTTATCCTAAATCCTTTGTATGCTCAAGACATAGATACATCACAAGACTGGCAACTTGCTGAACTAAAATACCAACTTGTGCATACAACAAATGCCAAATGACACTCTATTATTTCTATGATGATGGCGCTAAAGCTGGATTAGGACACTATCGCCGCATACACCTACTCGCACATAAAATCGAACACATAACAACGCACCAAAAAATAGAACATGTGTTTTGTCCCATATCAACGCATACATTACAACACCTAGAGAATCTACACACGTTTTGCACCAATATACACCCACAGCAAACTTTAGGTGCGATAGTAGATAGCTATATCTTTGGAGCAAAGCATTTTGCCTTGTTAGATTCAGTATTTCCACGCCTTTTGTGTCTTGATGATGAAAATCGCAATGTATATCCACCAAAAAGCTTTATTCTTAATGGCACAATTAATGCCCATAAACTCTATCCTCACCACACTAATCAATATATACTAGGCACAGACTTTGCACTTTGTGATGAGATATTTACGCCTATACCCTTAGCACAAGAAAAGGTGCATGCAATATTTGTAAGTTTTGGAGGCAGTGATCAACAAAATTTCAGCACACAGATTCTATCATTTATCCAATCTAGTATGCCCTCTTGTACCATACACCTTGTATTGGGTCAATACTATCCTCACCCGACACCCACAGGAGAAAACCTTATATGCCACAATGCCCTTAGCACACTGCAAATGCAGCAAGTCATGCAACAATGTGATATTGCCATAAGTGCAGGTGGTGGCACACTCATAGAACTCGCCCAAAGCCTTATACCTACCATTATGATTGAATCTGCACCAAACCAACACTTTCAAATCACGCAGTTTGCTACACTTGGTGCATTTAAACATGCCAAAAGCCTTGCACAAATCCCAGAGATTTTACGATCGCTTGCACCTCAATCCGTGCGCCAAAGTATGAAAAATACTCTAACAACTTTGCATTTTGGGCAAAATATACAATCTGCTCTAAGGAATATCTTTGGCTTATAATGTTGCATGGAGATCGCGTGGGAGGAAACAATGAATTATACAATACGTGGCTATGAAGCAAGAGATTTTTGCTCTTGTGATAAACATATGTTAGAAGAAATTTTAGCTATCCGCAACACACCACAAGTCGCACAATGGATGTATAGCACACATATCACGCACAAAGGACATTTTGAGTTTGTCAAACATCTAAAGCAAGATCCAACGCAACGCTATTGGGTTATTTTGCACAAAAATTGTATCCTTGGAGTTGGATCACTCACGCGCATACGATACAAACATGCTTATCTTGGAATCTATACCAACCCACACGTCACACATATCACGCACAAGGGGCAAAAAATACTACACGTTATCGAGCATATTGCCCTTAAAGAGTTTGGTTTGCATACTTTGTTTTTGGAAGTAATGAGCACCAATAAACGCGCCCTAGATTTCTATCAAAAGGCTGGATTCACACATAATGGCATTTTGCAAGATTTTGTGTTACATGATGATGTATTTTGTGATGTGTGCATTATGAGCAAAACACTCAAACAACATCTTACAATCCAATCCACACAAATGACACACACGCCTCTAATTGTAGCAGAGCTTAGCGCTAATCACTGCGGAAGTTTAGAGATCGCGCGTCAATCACTCTATGCAATCGCCAAAAGTGGTGCAAATGCCATAAAACTCCAAACCTACACGCCAGATTGTCTCACGCTTGATGCAAAAAATCAATACTTTAAAATACAAAAGGGGCTATGGAAAGATACATACCTCTATGAACTTTATAAAAATGCACAAACGCCTTGGGAATGGCATGAAGAGCTTTTTAAATTAGGGCGAGATTTGGGGTTACTTGTCTTTAGTTCGCCATTTTCTAAGCAAGGGGTAGATTTTTTAGAATCTCTTAATTGCCCTATGTATAAAATTGCGAGTTTTGAGGTGCTAGATCTTGAGCTTATAGAATATGTGGCAAGACTAAAAAAACCTATGATACTCTCAAGTGGTATAGCCGATGAACGAGAACTCCAAGAAGCAATAACACTATGCAAGAAGCATGGGGTGCGTGATATTACGCTACTTTTATGCACAAGTGCTTATCCTGCACCATTAGATTCTATGCACCTAGCAAGTATGCGTGCATTTGGGCAGAGATTTGGTGTAAAGTTTGGACTCTCTGATCATACGCTTGGCACTCTGTGTGCGAGTATGGCTGCAACACTTGGGGCTAGTATGATAGAAAAACACTTCATTTTAGACAAAAATTTGCAAAGCCTAGATAGTGCATTTAGCCTTGATGCAAAAGAATTTAGTGAGCTTGTCAAAGATATTGCGCGTGTGCGTGAGATTATGGGAAATGAGAATTTTAGAATATCACAAAAACATGGGCGTGAGTTTGCTAGAAGCATTTGGGTAGCACGAGATATAGCAATGGGTGAAGAACTCACAAGAGAAAATATCAAAATATTGCGACCAAATGGTGGGCTACATCCACGAAATTATGAAACCCTTTTAGGGCGTAAAGCATCACGCGATCTCAAATTCGGAGAACCACTCACTCAACAAGATTTCATCTAAATGTGTATCATGGAGAATTTTCATGTAAAATATCCCAAAAACACCCCCAAGCCTTGACTTTTGTATAAAACTCGCTAAAATATGCGCGTCTCTAAAAAATTTTATCACAAGGGGTTTATCATGAACAAGGCTACTTTTGTTGAACTTGTTAAAATTGCAGGAAAGTTTGAAACAAAAAAAGATGCTGAAAGAGCAGTAAATGCTTTTATAGAAGCTGTAACTAAAGCACTTGCTAAAAAAGAAAGTGTTGAATTAGTTGGTTTTGGTAAATTTGAGACTGCTATCCAAAAAGCAAAAACAGGTAAAGTTCCTGGAACCAACAAGACATATACTACTAAAGAAAAGAGAGTTCCTAAATTTAGACCTGGTAAAGGTTTGAAAGACCTTGTGAGCAAAAAATAACTTTGCTTACTTTCTAGGGATATGCCCTAGATTCTCTTTTTTTAATTCTTTTTTGTATTCTTTTATTTCATTAGCGTATCAAGACTTTCTTTAATATTCTTTCCTTCTGTGATCGCATACACTTCGTGTGCAATAGGCACATAAATGCCTTTTTCTTGTCCAATTTTTGTGATAGCTTCTGAAGTTTTTACACCTTCTGCAACCTCTCCTAGCTCACACAGAATATCTTGCATTGTTTTGCCCTTTGCAAGTCCTAATCCCACACGATAGTTGCGCGACATTGTAGAATTTGATGTCAAAAACAAATCTCCAGCACCAGAGAGACCCAAAAATGTCTCCATCTTTGCACCAAAATGCTCGCCAAAACGATTCATCTCCACAAGACCACGCGCCAATAATGAGGCTTTGGCGTTTGCTCCTAGATTCAATCCATCGCAGATTCCTGCAGCAATAGCGATGACATTTTTATACGCTCCAGCTATCTCACCGCCTATCACATCAAGACTTTCATAGGTTTTAATAAAACTTGGCATAAGTGCTCCAAACTCTTGAGCAAGCAAAAGATTATGTGCATGAATCACAAGTGCGCAAGGCAATGATTGTAGCACTTCTGAAGCGAAACTTGGACCACACAGATAGGCGACATTATTTTGTGATGTGTATTGCGCATAAATATCACTCACAAATGCGTTATGCGCAGTTTCTATGCCCTTAGAGGCAGCAAGAATCTTACAATCTTTGGGTAATGCTATACCTCCCAACCAATCCCTTAAGGCATTTGTTGCAATTGCTATGACAAAATATTCACTCATCAAGGCTTCAGTAAGCTCTACTTGCCTAATATTTGCAGCGACCATATCCCTCACATCACGCCTAGATACAATGCACACTTCGTTTTTTTGCGAAAGCGAAAAAGCTAAAGCCCTCCCCCAAGATCCACCACCAAAAACACTCACGCTAGCCATAATTATTTCCAGCACTCTGTATTGGTAATCCCCACACTAGAAGCCTTAAAGCGTGGATCTTTTCCTGCCTTGCGTTGCACTTCATAATCATGCAACACACGCAATGCAATGTTTCCAAGCAATACAATTGCTACAATATTGATAATAGCCATAATTCCCATAAAAATATCTGCCAAATCCCACGCAAGATCAAAACCTATCTGTGTCCCAACAAAAACCATAAGCACCGCACTTGCACGAAAAATATTAAGAGCTATTTTGTTATCGGTAATAAACTTAAAATTCATCTGTGCATAAAAAAAATTACCAATAAGCGAAGTGAACGCAAAAAGTATAACAGCGACACTCACAAAATGCAATCCAAACTCTCCCAAATATCCCTGCATGACCTTTTGCATAATCGGCATCCCCTTTAGCCCATGAAGATTCTCTTGAGAACAAAGCACCATGAGCGCAGTAGCGGTGCAAATTATAATTGTATCAATAAACACAGAGAGTGTTTGCACCATGCCTTGTTTAGCTGGGTGTGTAGTGTGTGCGGCAGCTGCAGCATTTGGTGCAGAACCCATACCTGCCTCATTAGAAAACAAACCACGCTTGATACCTATCACCATAGCACTTCCAGCAAAACCTCCAAAAATTGCCTCAAAATCAAAAGCTTGTTCAAAGATATGCATGAACACACGAGGCAATTCAGCAAAATGCATTATGATCACAAAAGCCGCAACACCAAAATACCCAATTGCCATAATTGGCACAAGCACAGAAGCAATAAATGCAGAAGATTTATGTTTACCATAAAAAAATCCCACTACCGATATTGACAACAAAATACCAAGGAAGATTGTAAAATAACTATTTTGAAATGAATCTTGACCTATGTATATCTCAAAAACAGAAGTAAGCGTGTAAGCTTGTAAGCCATTAAACCCGTATGTAAAACACGCTATAAGCGAGATAGCAAACACAATCCCAAAACTTCTAGAACCCAATGCGCTTTGTATATAATATGCAGGACCACCTTTATAATTATAAGCACCATCTTTGCGTTTATACACTTGCGCAAGCGTACTTTCTACAAAGGCACTCGCTCCACCAAGCAAAGCAGTAACCCACATCCAAAAAAGCGCACCCACGCCTCCGACACTCATTGCAACTGCCACACCCACAATATTTCCTATTCCTACGCGCGATGCAGTAGAAATCATCAATGCCCCAAATGATGATACATGCTCTTCATGTGATTTTTCGCGCAAAATCTTTAAGACTTGTGGCAAAAAGCGAAATTGAATAAATCGTGTGCGAATACTAAAATAGATTCCACACGCAATAAGCATAAAAACCAAGAGATATGTATAAAGAAAGGCATTGATAGACTCAAAAAAAAGCATAATATGTTGCATAAACTCCCCTTTGCCAGTAGTAATTTTACTATCATAAAGTCCTTAATCTTACATTTTTCTTAGACCTACTGCCACCAAAAGCACAAAAATAGTAATTCCAAGTCCCAAAAAAAGCTCTAAAAGCCCATAAAGTCGTATAAATGGCTGGGTAATGAGTGGCGAGGCAAATTGCCCTAAAAACATAAAAGAGCTCATAAAGCCCATAGCCTTACCTGTATGATGAGGTTTAGCAATACTAAAAAGATATGAATTGTTATTGACAACAATAAGACCACAGCCACAGCCAAGCAAAATAAGCGCAAATAGCACAACCAAATATGTATGAAACACAAAAAAGATTAAAAACGCACTTCCCATGGCAGCTAAAGCTATGAGATACACTTGTTTAATACTAAGGTAGATTCTAATACGCTCATAAAAAAGCGCGATAATACCAAACGATAATGCAGAAATTGCCATAGAAATTCCCACAATCTTTGGACTCTCATGCAAATACTGCGTGATAAAAAATGGTAAGCGCGTGGGTGAGACAAAATACGTAGCCATGACAAAAAAGCCCATAAAATATACTGGAATAAATGGACAGATTCTAAAAGGCTCATCATCTACATGTTCTTGTGGTATGTGTTTAGGCGTTTTTGGCTCAAAAAGATATATACTTGCCAAAATAAAAAATACAAAACCCAAAAAATATACCAAAAATGGATAACGCCAACTCAATGCAGATAAATACCCAGCTATACTTAAAAATACTGCACTTCCTCCGGCTGTGGCAAAACCCTGAACTCCAAGCATTTTTTGTCGCTCATTACCTGTATAATAACTCGCCACTAATATCGAAGCGGAAGTCATCACAAATGCCGTAGCTATACCAAAAACACAACGCGAAATCAGAATATAATAAATATTATCAAGCCAGAATCCAAGCACCCCTGCACTACTCCAAATTACCATCGAAGGAAGCAAGAAACGCAATTTTCCAAATGTATCAATTGCTATGCCAGCTATAGGTGAAAAAAACACTACAAAAAGCGAGGGAATAGTAAGAATCAGTGGGACAAGCACATCAGCGTGAGGAATATGAGCAAAATGCTCACTAAGCGCAGGAAGTGAGGGTGAGATAACAACATTTCCAAGCACAGTCATTGAAGTGCTTGCAAACAATGCCACCAAAAACAGAGGCTTGTGTGTCAGCGTATGAATCTTTTTGTCAAGTTTTGTCATAGACATACTACAATCATATTAAAGATTACATAACTTACATTTATATACGAGTTACGACAAAAACGTTTGTTCCAAATATTTTGTATGAATAACAGAATCATGAAAATCTTTATTTTCCATCATTTTGATATGAAAAGGAATGGTTGTTTTGATACCTTCGATACAAAATTCCTTAAGTGCGCGATGTATTCTAACGATAGCTTCTTGTCTATTGTGTCCCCATACAATGAGCTTACCTATCATAGAATCATAATGCATAGGAACACTATAACCACCATACGCATGAGTGTCAAGACGCACATTGGCACCACCTGGGCTTATCCATTTGGTAATTTTACCTGGGCATGGATAAAATTTTTCAGGATCTTCAGCAGTGATGCGACACTCTATACTATGTCCCCTAAACGTAATACTCTCTTGTGGTGGGAGTTTTTCGCCTTCAGCAATACGTATCATCCATTCTACAAGATCTAGCCCGCTAATCATCTCACTCACAGTATGCTCGACTTGCAAACGCGTATTCATCTCCATAAAATAAAAATCTTCGTAATTTGCATCAAGCAAAAATTCAAATGTCCCAGCACCCACATAACCAATATATTTAGCCGCCTTGACTGCTGTTTCTAAAAGTTTTTGTCGCACTTCTTCTTTAAGCACAACTGCAGGAGCTTCCTCGATAAGCTTTTGTTGTCGTCTCTGTGCCGAACAATCACGCTCACCAATATGCACAACATTGCCATGCTTATCGGCTAGAATCTGCACTTCGATATGCTTTGGATTACGAATAAATTTTTCCATATAAATTGTGCCATCACCAAACGCACTTACCGCTTCAGATTCAGCTGCAAGATACAGATTCTTTAAAAATTCAGGTTTTTCAACTACGCGCATACCGCGTCCACCACCACCTGCAGCAGCTTTTAAAATCACAGGATAGCCTATTTCTTCAGCAACCTTTTGGGCTTCTTTATAATCTTTAAGTGCGCCATCACTTCCCATGATCACAGGCACACCTGCTTCTTTCATCACATCTTTAGCCTTGGATTTATCGCTCATAAGCACCATTACTTCACTGCTAGGTCCGATAAATTCGATATTATGATGCGCACAAATCTCTACAAAGTTTTGATTTTCAGACAAAAATCCATAACCCGGAAAAATTGCATCGGCATCAAAAAGTTCTGCTGCGCTCATAATGGCTGGGATATTGAGATAACTCTGACTTGACTTGTCTCCACCTACGCATACCTTTGCATCGGCTATATCAAGATAATGTGTGTTTTTATCGGCGGTAGAATAAATAGCAATAGCTTGCTTACCCATTTCTTGAATAGTCCTAATAGCTCTTAGTGCGATTTCTCCGCGATTTGCTATTAAGATTCTTTGTATTTTTTTTGTGCCCATAGGAATACCTTAGAGTTTTTGGATACGCACAAGGTTAGTACTAAACTCAACTGGTGTAGCATCATCTACCTCAATAGAAAGAATCTTACAATCACATTCTGCTTCAATCTCATTCATAATCTTCATCGCTTCAATAATGCCGATAGTCTGTCCTTTTTTAACCGTATCACCAACATTGACATAAGGGGCTGCACCCGGGCTTGGGCAACGATAAAATGTTCCAACCATTGGAGAAGCGATAAATTCTCCACCTTGGGCTTGTGGAGCCACTGGAGCTGGTGTAGAAGCCAAGGCTTGTGATGCTTCATTTGAAACTACAGGAGATACAACTGGAGCTTGTGGAACACTCACTGGAGCAACACTTGTGTATTTCTCAAGCTTTAACTCAAACTCTCCGTCTTTAAGATTGAGTTTTGCGATTTGACTATTTCCAAAAACTTCCATAAGTTTTTTGATTTCTTGTAAGTTCATCTAACCCACCTTCTAAAATTCAAAATTTAATCTGCTATAATACCACATTTTCAAGTAAAGCAAGGTTATTTCTTAGCCTATCTTGCAACTTCACAATAATGAGGGGTGTTTATGGGTCTTAAATCAGATACTTGGATACGAGAAATGAGTTTGCAAAATGCGATGATAGAGCCATTTTGTGAAAAGCAAGTGAGTAAAGAAACCATTAGTTATGGACTTTCTAGCTATGGTTATGATATTCGTGTAGGTGAAGAGTTTATGATCTTTAGCAATATAGGTGCTACATTAGTAGATCCCAAGAATTTCAAAGAAGAAAATGTAATCATAAAACGTGTCAAAGAATATTGCATTATCCCTCCAAATTCTTTTGCACTAGCCCATAGCATAGAATATTTCAAAATGCCTCGCGACACGCTTGCCATTTGCCTTGGTAAAAGCACATATGCACGATGTGGAATTATTGTCAATGTTACGCCATTTGAGCCAGAATTTGAAGGACATATCACTATAGAAATTTCCAATACTACGCCACTTCCGGCTAAAATCTATGCTAATGAAGGGATTGCGCAAGTCTTATTTTTACAAGGCGATGAAATATGCGAGGTAAGTTATAAAGATAGAGGTGGTAAATACCAAGGGCAAAGAGGCATTACTTTGCCGAAAATTCTCAAACACTAAACCTAATTACTGCTTAAATGCCCAAAATCGGCTAACCACATAACCTACAAGCGTATAGGCTACTTGCGCGCAAAGAAGTGTTATATATTCGTTAATTCCAAAGATTCTGTGTGTAACACTAAGCACGATCATACTTGCACCATAAGCCACACCCATAGCAACAATAAAACGCACAAAATCTTGTTTATGCGAATTTTGGGATTTGAAAGTAAATTTTTTATTTAGCACGTAAGAATTTAGGACACCAAAAATCGTGCCTATGGTTTGGGAAAGCTCTACCATGACACCAAAATATGTAAGCACAAAAGCACAGCCTAAGCCTACAAATGTATTTATGACGCCCACACATATATAAAGCACTAACGAATGTGAGAGCACAGCCTGTAGTTTCTTACGCATACAAAACCTAAAATATTCTTATGACTTCTGCGACACCAAAGAATCACTAGTGCTTTGTGAATCTACATTAGATTCCGTATCCTCATCTTGTATGCTTTCATCATTTTCTTTATGCACATAGCGTTCATATCCCTTAAATTCTATGATTGTGCAAGCAGGATATGTTTCGATT
This sequence comes from Helicobacter equorum, assembly GCF_900198655.1. Classification (GTDB taxonomy): domain Bacteria; phylum Campylobacterota; class Campylobacteria; order Campylobacterales; family Helicobacteraceae; genus Helicobacter_F; species Helicobacter_F equorum. The sequence continues at coordinate 77,888 of NZ_FZPO01000009.1, forward strand.
CTATGATAACGATTATCAATAAGTCTTAATCGCTTACCAGCAGTCTCTGGATTACATCGCGCATCAGTTTTAAGCTTATCCCAATCTTCAGATTCTGGAATAACCTCTAATTGCTCATCTGGCACATCACCCCAACCATAATGTTTCATCACTGTGCGCACCCACCATTTTCCATCAGTAAGAGATACGAGACGCTTCATTATGCGATTGCTTTTTGAAGAATTTTCCAAAACAGGTGATGAGGTAACCCAACCCTTAATCCTAAAAAGATAATCTTCGGATGAGGCTTGTTTGGGGACAATATTTGCCAAATCATTTAAAAGAATGGTAACCCTGAAAGTTTGGTATTCATTCTGTTTAGAAAGTGCATTACCATAAGAGTTTGCAAACACTACAAGCGACCAAGAAAAGAAACCAACCACAATCGCAGAAAGCACGAAAAATAATCTTTGAGCGCCATTTCTTGTGGCAAGTTTTTCAGAATTTGTTCGCTTTTGATCCTCTCTCTTATATGCCCATCCCCGCCATGCGCTAACGACATAAATCGCCAAAGCCGCGGTAAATACGCCTATACCAATAAATGCACGAGGACGCGTAAGAGGTTGAGAAAGCACAAGGTATGTGCCATATGAAAGACAAATACCAAGCACAAGTGCGATCATTGCTATACCAAGCGCTAGAATCTTATTGATTTTAGACTGCACTAACGCAGATAACAAGAAAAATACCACAAGAAGTAGGAAACAAATCTTGATACCACTCCACCCAAAATCATGCCACAAATAATCAAGATACATATCAAGATTGCGCATAAACCCGCTAATTAATTCCTCTTTTGGAAGCATACTTGTGCTTGCTTGAGCGTGTGACATAGGGTGCATAATAAAGAGCTTAAAAATACCAAGCGCAATGAGATAATTTGTAAGTGAGACTGCGACAAAAATAATAGTTTTTTTCAATCCAGCATTTGTTTGGTTAAACATCAAAAATGCAAAAAATAACACCAAAATAACTTCTATCCCGCTACTTGCTTGATATGTCATACACATTCCCAAAGAAGAGAGAATCCCTACAGGGATATAGGCGCGCATATGGTGAATAAATACAAATGGAATCACACTAAACAGCACAGAGAGCGCCATATAAGGCGAATCATAACGGAATGAAAGCTCCTCTAAGAAATAAGGCGAAAGCCCAATGGGTAATGAAGCGATGATACCTAAAACCGTCAAGCGTTTTTTATGTGGGACTTCACTCTCTTCCCATATGCTATCTTCTTTTTTCCAAATAACCTCACGAATGCTCCACACCAAAATCACAGAAGCAAAGCTTAAAAACCCAATAGCAACAAGCTGTGTAAGCGGTGCAATATCAGCAAGCACGGTATCCATATGCATAAAAGTAGCCAAAAACCAACTAATATAGCGTGAAAAGTTATCCCATTCTTTATAGCCGATAACCGCACGATTCCAATCATCGATATAATACACATCAGCACGAATAAGGGCCATAATCCCTACAAGATACAAGGAAAATGCTATAAAGACATACTTCCAAAATCCCTGTGTGTGAAAAAATGCCCATGAAGTGATAACAAACTCTTTAAGGGCTTTTGAAAATATATTTCTGCGCATTATTTCTCCTTGGTGGTATGTAAAGATTGTGTTTCTTTAAAATCTTCTAAAATATAGATAGGACGCATTTTGACTTGCTCATAGATTCTTGCGATATATTCTCCAATCACACCCAAAAGCATCAACTGAATCCCACCAATAAAACTAATAAGCACGATAAGACTTGGGTATCCAGGCACGAGATTTCCATACAAAAGGGTAAATATGAAACGATAAATTCCATACCCAAATGCAAAAAGACTAATGATCGATCCAAGCACAAACGCGATTCTAAGAGGTGCGGTACTAAAGCTTACAATACCTTCAATAGCGTATTTAAAGAGTTTCCAAAAACTCCAACTAGAAGATTCTTTAAAATGCGGGATATATTCATATTCAAGACATTGTCTTTTAAATCCTACCCACGCAAACATTGCCTTTGAAAATCGATGATATTCTTTCATCTCTAAAAGCGCATCAATCACTTCTCTATCCATAAGGCGAAAATCGCGCACACCAGATTCAATTTTGACTTCTGAAATGAGATTAGAGAACTTATAAAACATTTCACTTAGTGCTGCACGTATCTTACTCTCGCCAGCTCGTGTCGTGCGACGCGCATACACGACTTTTATTTCGCGCCTAGAATCTAGCCAAATTTGTATCATTTGTGGTATGAGACTAGGAGGATCTTGCAAATCCGCATCCAATAAAATTACACCTTCGCCTCTTGCTTTTTGCAGTCCTGCTAAAATCGCTGCTTCCTTGCCAAAGTTACGCGAAAAAGAATATACATTGATACGATATGCGGAATCTGTATGGTTTGTTTGCATATCATACAAAATTTCTAAAGTCTTATCCTTGCTCCCATCGTTGACAAAAATGAGTTCATAAAAAGGCTTACTATCTTGGGGGAAGAGATGTTTTACTCCACTCATAGTTTTTGTGATTTCCTCTAAAAACTTTGGGAGAGACACCTCTTCGTTATAGCAAGGCACAACGACTGAAATATGTGTAGAATCTAACTCCTGCATACACGCCTCCATACCAATGAAATGTATTTGTAAGAATACAAGTGGGATTGTATACTTTTTTTGCTAAGTCTTTTGTTAAGTGCGTAAAATCTTCACACACTTATGCAAGCTTTCGACAAGATATTGTATATCCTCTATGGTGTGTGTATAGTGCAAACTTATGCGGATCCATCCGGGGCGTTTGTGGGGGTTTTGGAGCAAATCACAAAGAAGTTTTTGTGATTGTGGTGCAGTAAATTCTAGCGAATCTAACTCCATAAGATAATGCCCATAAGGTCCAGCGCAACTACAGCCAGCACGAGTTTGAATCCCAAATTTTTGGCTTAAAAGCATACTTAAATCAAATGGCGAAACACACGCGATATTAAAACTAAAAATTCCTAGATTCTCTGTTGTCTCACTCTGATGTCCATACAATGTCAATGCCGGAATGCTTTTAAGCTCTTTGAGAAAAATATGGCTTAGCACCCTCTCACGACGCCTAATGTGTTCTAGCCCAATCTCATTACGAAGCTGATAGGCAAGTGCTGCACGCAAAAATCCGATGATATAAGGAGTGCCTGCTTCTTCTTTGTGCGCGAGACTTTGGACATAGAGTTGTCCATTATCATTTGCATACTCAATCGTGCCCCCACCGCTAAAACTTGGTATAGGATTCTGACAAAGGCTTTTTCGCACTGCAAGTAAACCGCAACTCTGCACACCACCAAGTAATTTATGAGGCGCAAGAAAAAGTGCATCAAAACAATGCGAGGGAATATTCATATATGGTGAGCTACTTGCGGCATCAAAGGCGAGGATACCCTTAAGTGCATGGCGTCTAAACACATGCGCAATCTCTTCAAAAGGCGATATAATACCACTTACATTGGAAGCAAGAGCGATGGAAGCGATTATCTCATCATTGTGATAATTTTGAAGCTTGTTGCTAAAATCATTCACACAAAAATGCCCCATGGAATCTAAAGCAATCTTTTGTATCTCACACAAACCCTCGCGCAAGCTAATTTCGTTAGAATGATGTTCGTATGAACTAATAAAAACCTTAGGAAGTTTTGGTAGTGAATCTAGCGACAATCGCTCTCGTGTAGCTGGTGGGATATAGATCCCTAAGAGTTCTTGAAACTTCTTAATCGCTCCACTTGCGCCAGAACCACACCCTATCAACACAAATTCATCATCAAGCTCAAGACTTTTAGCGAGCCTAAAGCGTGCCTCCTCATACAATGCCCCCATAGCTCGTGCATGCGTAGCAGAAAATGAATGTGTATTGGCATAAAAAGGCAAAATCTCTTGTATGCGAGATTCTATGACTGCATACGCAAGTCCTGAAGCCGTCCAATCAAAATACGTGCTTTGTGAATCTAAGATCGTGTGCTCACGCACCTCCTCCAACACCTCATCAAAACCCATATCCGCACGACTTAGTAAGGGTGCAAAAAATTTTTGAATAAATGATTGAATATCCATGTCAATAAGATTCTATAATTTATTTAGATTCTATGATATATGGCACACTATGCACTCCTGCCTGTGCGACTGCTTGGCTAATTTCTAAGACTTTTTGATTTTGCAAATCTTTTGGCTTATATTCCCTGCTATAGATTGTTGTAAGCAACGCGAGATTTTTAGATTCATCATTTGTTTTTTTGTCAAAAATTTCACTGGCTTTTTTGATCGAATTTTCACCCAAAAATCCCACAATCAGCATAGCAACATTACTAGATTCTAAGCGCGAAGAGAGATTCTCAAGCTCTTTTAAACAATACGGACACATCGGATCAGAGATTATATACATAGTATTTTGTGTAGGTTTTTTTGCCTTAAATGTGATCACTTGGTCTTTGTAAGTGTCAAAAAGTTTTATGGCTTTTGCATCAACTTTAGCCTTTTGAGCGTTTGTAAATTCTGTCTGTATGCGATCAAATTTTGTCAAAAATGTATTATCCCTACTCCACATCAACTCACCAATGCCAAAAAGCACCTCACCATCACTAGAGCCAAAAAGCATAATCTGCTCACCATTTTGGTTATGCTCCAAAACCACCGCAAGGAGATTATGTCCTAACTCTTGTGTGCTAAGCACTTTTGCTGGGATTTTTTTAGAATCTAAAAGCGTTTGGAGTTTTTGCTTTGCATTATCCGCACCCCAAAGGCTACACACACATATCATAATAGCAAAAAAAACTCTCATGCATACCCCTTATTATAAAACTTATTTAGAAAATTTTGCGTTGGGATTGTAAGCTTTTTGCTCTTTTAATGGGCTTAAATTTCACACATAACCACTCATAGCCAATACTCTCTCAAGATATTTTTTAGACATTTTGTTATAATGTTTCATAAAAATTGACTGCAAAAGGAGCATTATGACTACAGATATCAAAAAAGTAGTTTTGGCATATAGCGGTGGGCTTGATACAAGCGTGATTCTCAAATGGCTTGGAGACACGTATGGTTGCGAAGTGGTAACCTTTACAGCAGACATTGGGCAAGGTGAAGAAGTAGAACCTGCACGAGCAAAAGCCTTGAAATTAGGCATAAAACCGCAAAACATCTTTATTGATGATTTGCGTGAAGAATTTATACACGATTTTGTATTTCCTATGTTTAGGGCAAATACGATTTATGAGGGGGAATATCTCCTTGGCACAAGCATCGCGCGCCCATTAATTGCCAAAAGACTTGTAGAAATCGCTAGAGAAGTAGGTGCTGATGCCATAGCGCACGGAGCAACTGGCAAAGGTAATGACCAAGTGCGATTTGAGCTTGGAGCTTATGCACTAAATCCTGATATAAAAGTCATTGCACCTTGGAGAGAATGGGATTTAAATAGTCGTGAAAAACTTTTGGCTTATGCAGAATCTGCAGGCATTGAGATTGAAAAAAAGCAAAACAAATCGCCCTATTCAATGGACGCAAATCTCTTACATATAAGCTATGAAGGACAGATTCTAGAAGATCCAAATGTTGCACCTGAAGAAGATATGTGGCGATGGAGCGTAAGCCCCAAAAATGCCCCTGATACCCCAACCATTATTACGATTAGTTTTGAAAAAGGCGATGGCGTGGCAATCAATGGCGAGAAGCTAAGCCCTGCAGAATTTTGGGCAAAACTCAACAAGCTTGGCGGTGAAAATGGCATTGGGCGACTTGATTTGGTAGAAAATCGCTATGTGGGTATGAAATCGCGTGGGTGTTATGAAACTCCGGGTGGAACAATCTATCTAAAAGCACATCGTGCCATAGAATCTCTATGTCTTGATAGAGAAGCGGCACATTTAAAAGATTCGCTAATGCCAAAATATGCCGAGCTTGTTTATAATGGCTATTGGTTTAGCCCAGAGCGCGAGGCATTACAAGCGTTGATTGATAAAACACAAGAAAAAGTCGAGGGTGTCGTGAGAGTAGAGCTGTATAAAGGTAATGTAACCGTGTTAGGTAGAGAATCCAAAAACTCCCTCTTTAATGCAGCTTATAGCACCTTTGAGGAAGATTCTGTGTATAATCAAAAAGACGCTACAGGGTTTATTAAGCTCAATGCACTAAGATTTATCATCGCCGGGAAAGCAAGAAAGTAAGCACAAATGCAACAACACCTAAATAAAATTGATACAATAAATCTTGGTTCATATTATACCCCAAGATTCATTGTCGATATTGCTTACCAAATACTAGAAAGTAAAATTGAGGATCTGAAGAGTTTTTTATTTTTTGATAGCTCTTGTGGTTATGGAGATTTTTTTATTAAAAAATATAAATATTTGGGGGCTGATATTGATGAAATTGCATTAAAGAAAGTGGATCAATCTATAAAAACTATCAATACAAATTCACTTTTAAATGTTTCTCGAGCAAAATTCAATATTGATGAAAATCAAAAATTAATCATTATAGGAAATCCTCCCTATAATGATAAAACTTCAATAGTGAATAATTCCATAAAAAAAGAAGTGTTTAAAATGGATTCTAAATTAATGCATAGAGATTTAGGAATCTCATTTTTACGTTCATTTGCGGTTCTTAAGCCACAATATATTTGTGTCTTACATCCTCTTTCTTATTTGATTAAGCAGACAAATTTTAATGCTTTATTTGATTTTAAAAGTAATTATAGACTTCTTGATTGTTTAATTATTAGCTCCGCATTTTTTACAAACTCAAAAACATTTTTCCCTATTGTTATTGCATTATATGAAAAGAATAATAAGGGAATGGATTTTAATTTTATTAAAAACTATGAGTTTAAAACTTATGAAGGACAAACTTTTGTGTTAAATAAATTTGATTTTATAGGTAATTATATTACAAAATATCCAAATCCAAAGGATTCCAGAAAGGAGGTGGCATATTTTCATACGATGCGTGATATCAATGCACTCAAACGAAATGCCACATTCATGCCAAATTACAATTCAAATACCATTAGGGTATTTAGTGAGAATGTAAAATACTACTACTATGTTCATCATTTTAAAAAATTTGCAAAAGACTTGCCCTATTATTTTGGTAACTTAGATGTTTTTATTAATCACAAAGAGTTTATAAAAATTGAAAAAGAGTTCTTGAGTTTAGATGATAATTCTAGTATTAAAAATTATTTTAATAGGTTATTTAGGGAGTATGTATGTGCTTAAAGTATGAATTTCCACTAAGCAAAGTAACGGGTAAGATTCGTATTAAAGAGAGGTTGGCATTTAGTGATTATGGAATCCCAGTTCCTCCGACAAGAACAATTATTACGCATAAGCATTATATAGAATGGCAGATAGGTTATGATAAATTAGTAGATGGCAATGAAGAGTATCGTTTTATTGGTGCTAATGGAAAAAGAAAACAAATATATGAGCTAAGTGAATTTTTAGAATACGTATTAAAATATAAGCTTATAGACTGCAGGGCATTAAAAGTATTAAAATATGAAATTCAAAATAATAAGGATTTTATAGAATATAGAGAAAAAATAACAAGAAGCAATTTTACAAAAGAGGCAATGAATAATTTAACTTTTTTTAAAATCAAGTGTCAGCTATCCACTTTTAGTTCATCAATTTTCAAACAAAGACCTACTTTGCGAAATTATCATAAAAGAAAAACAATATGCAGTTGGCATTATGCCAATGCTCTATTTTTGCGTGGCATTAAGCAGCTTAAAGGATTCCAAGAATCAAAGTTTTGTTGGGAGATGCATACAAAGCAAAGAGAATGGTTATTTGGAGATAAATAAACAAAATATAGAAGTATTTATTCAAATGTTTAGAATCTTTGGAATGCTTAGCAAAACACATCAATATGATTGCTTGCAAATATTAGATTATATACTTTAATTTAAACTTAATCATTGTGAATTATTTTCAAAATATATTTTTTGATTAATGGTTAAGTCCTGTTATCTAATCACACACAATTTGTGTGCCAATGCCTTCTTTGGTAAAAAGCTCCAAAAGCAGTGAATGCTCGATCCGCCCATCAATAATATGTGCTTTTTTGACACCATGTTGCACACACCCCACACATGCCTCAAGTTTTGGGATCATACCGCCACTAATAACACCACGCTCTTGCAAAGATTCTATAGCACGAGGTGTGAGCGAACTAATAAGCTCTTTGCGCTCATCAAGTACACCTGGAATATCGCTAAGAAAAATAATCTTGCTTGCTTGCAATGCCTTTGCAATCTCACATGCCGCGATGTCGGCATTAATGTTATACCCCACGCTATCTTCTCCGCTTGCAATAGGTGCAATGATTGGCACAAACCCTTCATACAATAGTTTCTCAAGTAATTGTGTATTGACACTTGTGATCTCCCCTGTGTAACCAAATGTACCATTATCTTTGGCGCGCGCACTAAGCATCATACCATCTTTGCCACTTATCCCTACTGCACGAGCCCCATGGAGATTTAAAAATGCCGTAAGTTCTTTATTAATCTCGCCACTTAGCACCATCTCTACAACCTGCATACATTCTTTGCTTGTTACACGATAACCATCAAGAAAATGGCTCTGTATCTCTAGTTTAGCAAGCATTTCATCAATGCGTTTTCCACCACCATGCACGACAACAGGGCGAATTCCAACCATATACATAAGCACCAAATCAAGTGCAAAATTTTCTTTCAAATTGGGGTTTAATTGTGCAGCGCCGCCATATTTAATGACAATTATTTCCTCACGAAACGCACGAATAAAGGGAATAGATTCCAAAAGGACATTAACTATTTTTTGCTGTGTTTTGTAAGTTTTTTGCATAGAGCGCCTTTGATAAGAAATTTATCTTTTTGCATTATTATTACCTAAAAAACATTAAGGAGCACATAATGAAAAACATTGTATTGCTAGATTCACAAACATTGGGAGAATGTGATTTGAAGGTCTTTGAGCAGTTTGGTAATTTCACACATTATCCCACCACAAATCCGCAAGAAATACTACAACGCTGTCAAGATGCGCATATTATCCTTACAAACAAAGTTATTCTTAACGCTGACACATTGGCAAAATTGCCAAAACTAGAGCTTATTTGTATCACTGCAACAGGGACAAATAATGTAGATCTTGAATACGCTAAACAAAGAGGAATTATCATCAAAAATGTCGCCGGGTATTCCACAAACGCAGTAGCACAACACACGCTTATGATGGCATTATATTTTTTAGGGAATCTAGGGTATTACGACAACTATTGCAAAAGTGGAGAATGGAGCACAAATGCCATTTTTACACATATCAAAGATCCTATTAGGGAACTTGATGACCTCGAATGGGGCATAATAGGGCTAGGCACGATAGGACAGAGGGTAGCACAACTTGCGCAAAGCTTTGGAGCAAAAGTAAGCTATCACTCCACAAGTGGAAACAATAAAAATACACAATATCCACACAAAGATTTGGATTCACTTCTACGCACAAGTGATGTAATTTCTATCCATGCCCCACTTAATCCACAAACAAATAATCTCTTAAATGCGAGTAATCTCACACTCCTTAAAGATCATACAATCTTGCTTAATGTGGGTCGTGGTGGGATTGTGAATGAAGCCGATATTGCCCATATTTTAGAAACTAAGCCATTTTACTTTGGCGCTGATGTCTTGGTAAAAGAACCTATGGAATCTAATCATCCACTCCTAAATCCAAAAATTGCACACAAACTCCTTATTACACCACATTATGCGTGGGCATATGACAAAGCACGCACAAGGCTATTAGAGGGTGTTATCAAAAATATTGCAGAGTTTGTAAAATAAATTTTTGTTCATGCTTTTGGAATCAAAGTATTTTTAGGATACAATCCCAAGCTTTTGGATCGCAATCTTACATTAAGGAGTGAATAAATGATGAAAAAAACTTTGGTTTCCTTGGCAGTATGTGGAACATTAGGTAGCATAAGCGGGACAGAGATTATAGTTTCTCCCTTTGGGTATCTCACAGGTATGTATCAATCAACGCCTACCGACAAATTTGCATTTCATGTGCGAAGTGGGGCGGATTTTAATATCAATAATAGTGGCTTTTCTTTTGGGCTTGGTGCTATTGGTTTATGGAATATTCCTCTAGATAGCAACCAACTTTCAAATAGTGTAGGGGATATTTCTGATGCCTATCTCCAATACAAACGCAGTGTCAAAACAAATGAAGGCAACACAAAAGAAACACTGCACGCATCTGTCGGGCGTTTTAATAGTGATTTTTTGCGATCTGATTGGTTAGCTGGAAATATACAAGGTATTGGGGTACGCTATTCTGTCTCAAATCGTTTTGATCTATACGCAAGTTACTTTAACTCTTATCTCAACACTGGCTACAAACGAGGGCAAATCGGAACAAAATACGGAACTTCTATAGCTAATCTTACACCATTTAGCCCTAATACCAAAGATAGATATATTGGTGGTGAAGTGATTATGGCGGGGATAAGCTTCACAGAAAAACAAAAGTTTTTGTTTGATATTTTTGGGCTTGTGAATTCTTCTTTACCAAATACTCTCCCAGCAGTACCAAATACTAACAGAGGCTCATCACTACTTGGACAAGTTGGTGCAACCATTAGTTTTAATATTGCTACATCCAAAGAGGGTTTTCAAGCTAGAACAACCTTGCGTGGTTTAGCGCAATATGGCAATACAGATAGACGAGATGCGCCAGATAGACTTGGACAAGATTTTAGCTTCCTTGCATGGGCAGATGAAAAACTCACAATCTATAATGATTTCTATATTGGTGCAGGCGCACATTATGTAGGCGGACGCGAAGGTATGGGAGGTATTTGGAGTATTACTGATGCGACTCGTTATTATGGTAATACAATGGGTCTAGCTAGCACCACTATGGGCTATATTGCACCATACTTTTTCAATAATACAATAACTGCATATGTGTATGGTGGAATTGATTATAAACGCTTTGCATTGCATGCTTTGGCTTCATTTATCGACTATCAAGAGTTTTCACTTATGGCACAATATAGATTCTGGGAGCAAAATGCTATGAGTTTAGAAGCTGGTGGAGGTTTTATCCACTATAAATTCGATGGGTATAGCACACAAACAACCATACCATACTATGCACTTATCCCAACAAGCCAAAATACTTTCAATGTTTTCGTGCGATTTAACTACTAAAGGGTAAGACTTGGAAGAGATTATACAAGGTCTGCAAACTTGGGGTTATATGATCCTATTTTTATATAGCCTCGGTGGAGGCTATATGGGATTAGTCGCTGCAGCGACTATGAGCACTCTCAATCAGCTAGATATCACGCTTTGTATTCTTATAGCATTTTTGGCAAATGTGCTTGGAAGTTCATTTCTCGCATATATTGCCAGACATTATAAAGCAGATATTCTGCCTATGTTTGCCAAATATTCGCGCCAAATTGCCCTCACACAACTTTGGATTCGCAAATATGGCAAAATCAGCATTTTTATTGGTAAATATATTCAACTTATTCGCATTATAGTGCCTATTGCTGTGGGGATTAGTCGCTATAAATTTAGTCTTTTTTTGCTATACAATGCCATTGCATCGCTTGTTTGGGCAGTTTTGATAGGATGTATCACATTTTTTTCAAGTAATGCCGTGCTTACCTTGATGCAAAAACTCGATGTGCATCCATATATTTTGCCAGTTGTGCTTATATGTTGGGGGATATGCATTGCATTTTTGATACACAATGCCTCACGCAAGATTCACAAAAAACCCAAATCTACTCACGCGTAAGAATCTTGTCACCAAAACCCTCTGTATTTTTCATAAAATCTCGTGCTTCTTGCTCGCTCTTAAATCCTTGCAAGAACACGCGATAGAGAATTTCATTGTTTGCATCGTACATTTCTTTGATAATAGTCGTATATGGTGGATATTTGTCATATTGTTCTTTAGTTATACGCGCACCCTCTTGTTTTTTAAATACCCCTAACTGCAGAGTAAAATTCCCGCCTGCTATACTTTTTGGTGTCTCTCCAACATGAAATTCCTCTTGCAACACCTCATCATTATTTAGCTCATCTTTAGATTCTGTATGAATCACACCCTTAAATCCAATCACTTCAAGGCGCACTTTTGCTGTGCCAACCTTTATCATATCAATATCTTTTGCAGCAGCATTACTTAGATCAATAATGCGCCCATCAACAAATGGTCCCCTATCATTAATACGAACAATGGTGCTTTTGCCATTCTCAAGGTTATAAACCTTTACCACCGTATTCATAGGAAATGTTTTGTGTGCTGCGGTGTGTGCATACATATTGTATGTTTCACCATTAGAGGTTTTTTTGGCGTGAAAATTAGGTCCATACCAACTTGCCAACCCATCAAAACGATCACCAAGTTTCACTTCCTCGGGGTGATACCATTTACCAGCAATTTGATAGGGCTTCATGGTAGCATTTTGGATAGCCGGAGATTCTCGCATGGTGTTTCCACCTATATTAGTATCTGCACCACTTTTAAACGCATCAAGATCATCGTAACTATCCGAAAAACTATGATATGTATTAGTATTGCCATGTTCAAAAGTGCGTTTTTGGGTATTTTTATAGCTACCCCAATCCTCGTATTCACCAAAAGAACCCTTACCACCATTATAAGCACTTGTGCTTGCACAACCACACAATACCCCTATAAGTCCGATACAAATATATGTGATGCATGTAGAATACACCATTGCTCCTTATTGTTTTGGGTTTCCTGTTAGCTGAATGAAACCATCAAGATTTTCGCCCTGCAAATATTCTTTGTTTTGATCAAAATGGATATTTAATCCTTGCAAATCCGTCTCATCTTGTATCAAAGAAAACTGCCCCTCGCCATCAAAGATTCGCATCTGATAATCATACACACCTTTTTGACTCCATAACACAAGTCCATCCTCTCGAATAAAGCGAATGCTTTGTGGTGCATAATATTTATCTTTGATAGCTTTTAGATATGGTGCATAATATTCCTCTTTTCGTCCTTGAGAATCTAGCTGATAGGCAAACACTTCATAACCCTCATCGTATGTGTTATAGCGCAAGATTCTTGAACCATTTGCAACAAGTGAAAGCGGCTCGATGGTGAGCAAAAAAAACTCAAAATCCCCAATCTCGATGCTTGGAATGTTGGTCCCAATGTCCTTATATGCGCTCTCATCTTGCTCAAAAAACAAAATACTGCCCACACTTAAGAGCAATAAACCAATAAAAAAAGCATAAATACTAAAGGAAATATTTTTGAAGCTCATTGCCATATTCTTTGCATGTAATATCTCTAATTTCTTTTTCTACTTTAAACTTAGATTCTTTAGCAAGAATATCCTCTATCATCTCGCGCACTGCACCCTTGCCACCTTTTTTTTTCAAGACATTTCTTGCAACTGCTTTAATTTCCTTAGCACTATCTTTAGGTGCATAGCTTTGCTTGATACGCACAAACATTGGCAGGTCATTCAAATCATCTCCTATACACGCTACTTCATCATTTGCAAGATTAAGCTTTACCAAAAGCTCTTGCACCACCGCACCCTTATCACTCACACCCATATACACAAACTCAACGCCAAGCTCTTTGGCTCTTCTTTCCACGATAGAAGACTCACGACCGGTGATAATGGCACTTTTGCGTCCTAATTGCTTATTCCACACGCTTAAAGCCAAGCCATCTTTGGTATTAAAGCTCTTTAACTCCTCGCCATTTTGTGTGTAAGTTACTTCGCCCGTTGTCAAAGTGCCATCCACATCAAGGAGCAAAAGCTGAATGTTTTTCATAATACACCTTTGGTGCTTGGTGTAGAGATTCTAGCGTTTGGCGTGAGTGCGCGACGCAAACTCACACCAAACGCTTTAAACATCGCTTCTGTAATATGGTGCAAATTCTTGCCACGCTCACACACAATATGCGCACTTATATTAGCATTAAAGCACACTGCACGAAAGAATTCTTCCACAAGTTCCACATCAAAGCTACCAATTTTCCCCCTATAATGCTCCCCTACTTCAAAAACCAAAAAAGCGCGATGTGAAAGATCTATATCACAAGCAACACACGCCTCATCCATCACTACACGCGTATTACCAAATCTCTCTACACCATTTAGTGGATACAGCATATACTTTAGCGCCTCGCCTAACGCTATGCCACAATCTTCTACGCTATGATGATCATCAATATGCGTATCGCCCTGGCATGTAAGAGTAAGATCTATAAGGCTATGCTTACTAAAAGCCTCTAGCATATGGTTAAAAAAACCTACGCCACTCTCAATCTTTGATACACCATTCCCATAAAGCACTGCCTCTAAACTAATATCCGTCTCTTTTGTTTTACGTGTATGTGCTATGTGGTCTTTCATAAAGCTACCTTTGTAAAGAATCTAAAATGCCACCATTTTACCAAAATATTCACGCTCCACGCAAAAAATAGCCAAAAATTATCTCTTTAAGGCAAAGTTTATTACAATGTCTACATCACTTACCAAGGGGCAATCATGAATGATTTGCAATTTCTCGCACCATTTTTTACACACAAGAGGGTATTGATCCTTATAAGTGCGTCTGTGTCGTTGTATAAAATGCTAGATGTTATAAGCACACTCACCAAATTTGGCGCACACGTTAAGGTGGTGATGAGCAAAGAAAGCACTACTTTTATCAATCCTATTCTTTTTGAAGCGCTTAGCAAAAATGTTGTTTTACACCAAGATTCACAAAATTGGACGCATACAGATGCACCAAACCACACTAGTTATGCCAGATGGGCAGAAGTCGTGCTTATCGCCCCAGCCACCGCAAATACTATAGCCAAACTCGCATGTGGTATGGCTGATAATATCATTTTGTGCACTGCACTTGCTTCTAATGCACCAAAACTTATTGCTCCAGCGATGAATACAAATATGCTCAATGCTCCGCAAACGCGAGAAAATCTTGCAAAACTCCAAACATTGGGATTTAACATTATCGAACCTAGAGATTCTCTCCTAGCGTGTGGGGAATATGGTAAGGGAGCGTTAGCTAAGCATAATGATATAATCTTTGCTCTAGTCCAACTTTTTGTAGAAATGGGAATGTTTCATAATACGGGGTTTTGGCATGGCAAAGAAGTTATCATCACGGGGGGAGGTAGCAAAGAAAATATCGATAGTGTGCGTGTATTAAGCAACCTATCAAGTGGCAAGCAAGCCTATTTTCTCGCTCTAGCACTATATGTTTTGGGTGCAAAAGTATTTTTGATAAGCTCAAATGTGCCCACCATACTTCCGCAAGACTTGCATTTTATCGAAGTCTCAAATTCACTCCAGTATTATCAAGCCATCATAGAATCTAAAAAAATGTGCAAGGATAAACCTATCTTATTTATGGCAGCAGCAATAGCAGACTTCATACCAGAAGTGGTAAGCCAAACCAAAATCAAAAAAGATTCACTAACAAAACTTCAACTCACATTAGAAAAAAATATGGACATCTTAAGCAAACTTCCTGCCAGTGAGTTTATCAAGGTTGGATTCAAGGCTGAAGATGATTATCAAAACGCACTACAAAATGCCAAAGAAATGCTACACAAAAAAGAGTGTAAAGTGGTATGCCTCAATGTCTTAGATTCGCTAAAAAACGCTTTTGGCACGGATACCAATCAAATGACACTCATTAGTGCTGACGCAACGCAAGAAACGCCACTTCTTGATAAATTTAGCTTAAGTTTTGAAATCGTTGCTTTCACACAGCAAGTCCTTCTTAACGATGATCACACGCATTAATGCCCTACAAAAGCTTCTTTTGGATTCAGATTCTAAAGCCTTGCGCTTTAATGCGAATCTCCCAGTATCACTCAAAGTTTTACAAAAACTTGATATGAGCACATATCTCTTGCAGGTAGGCACGAAAACACTTAAAACAACAAGCTACAAACCTCTGCATATAGGGCAAAAATATTGGGCACAAATGACAAACACAAAAGATGGAAATATCGTGCTAAATAATCTTATAGAGCGACCTAAAGTGCTAGATTTTATCGCACAAAGCCCACTAAAATTCTCTCCAGATACACTTCAAGAAGCACTAAAAGATTTGTATGGAGAATTCCCCAAAGAAATGGCGCAATTTAGTGCAGAGCAAATGGCACAAGCAAAGGATAAATCAGAGTTTGAATATTTTGGTTTTGTGCTTATGGGACTAAAGCATGGGGTGTTAAACCTGTGTGTCTCTGATGGAAACTCACAAGCTGGGCTTTTACAACTTACAGGAAATAAACATCAAATCACCTTTTGTGCGATTATGCCAAATTTGGGGATTATCAAAGGGACAATCACACTACGAGATGACACATTACATCTTGCACTTACGACAAATTTTGAAAATACCCTCAAGCTTTTGCAATCTTATGCGCACAAGCTTGAAGGCTTTCAATCTATAAACTTCGAAAAAGTCGCACAACTCCAACCACTTTTTACGCAAAATACAGAATATTTGCTCAATATCACAGGTTAAGATTCTAAACCCCATAGAGTCTTTAAAAACACTCAATCCTAACTTTTGTATCTAAAGAGAACAGTATTATGTAATTTGGCATAGAAACTATAATTACGAGACACCAAGAATACATAGATAGGATGATTCAAAAATTGTGAGATGTCGCCACAATAAACTTCTACCAAGATGATTCTAGGCACATACTTTTGCCAATTGTTAGATTGCAAAACTTCCAAATCAAGAGCCTCACAATCAATGCTCAAAATATCAATACGGGTATTTGATGGCAAGTGCAAATCTAAAATTTCACTAAGTTTTCTAACACAAATAGGAACTCTTGCCTTAATAAAATACAAAGGATTTTTCTCATAAGATGCTGAAAGCTCCTCGGAAAAACCATTCAAAGCAGGTTCATTAAAAATATGATATATTAATTCCCCCCCCCCCGAAGCTACACCGCATTCAATATTAATATCTCTGGGACGAAAACGATTAAAAAGCTTCATTGAACCTGGCATTGCATCAATATTAATACCTCTCCATCCCCGCTTATACAACAAATACGTATTTGAAAATCTAAATGGATGGTGTGCCCCTACATCAACATAAAAGCCATCTTTCTGATCCCCAAAAATTCGCGACAATAATAAATCTTCACCCTCTTGTGAATAACACTTCGTAGCAAACCTTGTAATATACAAATTCTTGAAACTAATCAAGGTATCGTATAATGCCTTGGGTAACAAAAACGACAACAGAGATTTTGCTAAACCTTTCATATGCATTGTTCTCCAGAAAAATCTACCCTACAATATCTACATAATACAACCGAGAACATCAGTGTATTTCCTAAAATTTTACCCTAAATAAACTTGCAAGTCTTTTAAATAGCCTCTGTTTAAGCCAAAATGGCATATAATGCACAGCTTAAAAACTTTAACCTACCGCAAAAGGAGCATGGTATGATACTTAAAGGTAAAAAAGGTCTTATCGTAGGTGTAGCAAATAATCGATCTATCGCGTATGGCATAGCAAAGGCTTGTAGAGAGCAAGGTGCAGAACTTGCTTTTACATTTCTAAATAGTGCACTTGAAAAACGCGTGCGTCCAATCGCCCAAGAGTTAGGAGCAAAAGATCGTGTGTATGAGCTTGATGTGAGCAAACCAGAGCATTTTTCTGCGCTCGTAGAAAGCCTCAAAAACGATTTTGGGAATCTCGATTTTGTGGTGCATTCTGTGGCATTTGCACCAAAAGATGCGCTTGAGGGTGCATTTGTCGATACAACCAAAGAGGCATTTAACACTGCTATGGAAATTTCTGTGTATTCTTTTATTGAACTTAGTCGCTATATCTTGCCATTGCTTAATACTGGGGGATCGATCCTTACGCTCACCTACCTTGGAAGCGTCAAATATGTGACCAATTATAATGTAATGGGTGTTGCAAAAGCAGCATTAGAATCTAGTGTGCGCTACCTCGCTTATGATTTAGGCAAAAAACATATCCGCGTCAATGCGATCTCTGCGGGTCCTATCAAAACTCTAGCGGCAAGTGGCATAGGGGATTTTAATATTATGCTTAAATGGAATGAGGCAAATGCTCCATTGCAAGAAAATGTTAGCATCGAGCAGGTAGGAAATTCTGCAATGTATCTTTTGAGTGATCTTGCAAGTGGTGTTACAGGAGAAGTGCATTATGTGGATTGTGGATACAACATCATGGGTATGTGCTCTACAGAAGAAGTCGATGGCAAGCTTGTGCCACGATGGGATAGCGTGAAAAATAGCTAATGTCCAAACAACTCCATCTCATCTCACTAGGCTGCACCAAAAATCTTGTAGATTCTGAAGTGATGCTTGGCAAACTTGCTAATTATAAGATCACACAAGATGTGGATAAAGCTGATGTGATCATCATAAATACCTGTGGTTTCATAGAATCTGCCAAACAAGAGAGTATTGCTACGATCCTACAAGCAAGTGCAAACCGCAAGGATGGTGCCCTACTCGTGGTAAGTGGGTGTTTGAGTGAGCGTTATTATGACGAGCTCAAAGAACAAATCCCAGAGATTGATATTATCACAGGCGTGGGAGATTATGGTAAGATAGATTCTATGATTGAAACTAGACAAAGCCGATATTCACGCAAGGTATTTCTTGCTGATGAATATAATGATCGTGTGATTACTAATTCTTCATTTCATAGTTATATCAAACTAAGCGAGGGGTGCAACCAAAAATGTAGCTTTTGTGCAATCCCTTCTTTTAAAGGCAAACTACACTCGCGCACGCTAGATTCTGTCATCAAAGAACTAGAGATTCTTTATAATAAAGGCTTTAGGGATTTTAGTTTTATCGCTCAAGATTCTAGCTCATTTCTGCGTGATCAAGGTCTCAAAAATGGGCTTATTGAACTTATACATCGCATAGATTCTTTGCAACTTCCGATAACAGCGCGTATTCTCTATCTCTATCCCAGCACCACAAGCATAGAGCTTATAAACACCATAGCCAACTCACGCACATTTTTACCATATTTTGATATGCCAATCCAACATATCAGCGACTCTATGCTAAAGATTATGAATCGTGGTGCAAATCGTGCCACACACGAAAAACTCATAAACGCTATGGATACAATCCAAGGTCGATTTATGCGCACAAGTCTCATTATCGGACACCCCGGCGAAAGCGAGGAGGATTTTATAGAACTTTGTGCGTTTGTAAAACAAAGCCCATTTGATAGGATTAATATTTTTGAATACTCGCCACAAGAAGATACAAAAAGCTTCACGCTTCCAACAATAGAATCTAAGATAATCACCAAACGCATTAACACAATAAACAAGATTCTAAAAAAAAAGAAAAGAGCGGAGTCG
>NZ_FZPO01000001.1 GCF_900198655.1 Helicobacter equorum
CGCTTATCGGCATTCATATTTACTTCTTCGGGAAACCAAGTATTTGCAAGCATTTTCTTCCATAATGTATATGCCCATTGATATTTGATTTTGTTAAGATCAAACATACTTGTTGGGTTACCACCAAAGATTTTACGATCATTGACACTTTCTATACTATCGGGATTATAAATCTTTTTGCGAAAAACTTCTTTTTCCATTGTAACTTCCTATATATCTTCTTGAGTATCCTTAATACTTTCAAGCACCAATAATAAAAGTGATACGGCATTTGCCACCACTGCGCCAAGCACTATAGCATATGCTAAATGTAAAGATTCAAACACTTGCAAGATTATAAACCCTGCTACAAGATGCATCACACCAACAAGCAATGTCGCTAGAATCTCTGCTGATAATGAGTGTTTTACCCCAATTCGTAAAGTCACACAGACAAAATTTACAGAAGTTGCCAAAAACAAAATTACCACATTATTTTCATACAAAAACGCCACACTAAGCGTCAAACCTAGCATACTAAAAAAAACAGAAAATACTCTACCCCAATTCATATAAGCCTCCTTTTATACTACACCTTTCTCATACATAGCGCGTAGGCGTTTTTTATTCTCTTGTTTTTTGAGTTTTTTCATTTCTTTTTGATAATACTCCTCGAGGTTAAAGCCAAATATCAAAGCTAAGCGTGGTGCAACAAACATAGAGCTATATGTGCCTATTATCACACCAGCGAGCATAGGCAAAGAAAATCCTCTAATGATTTCACCACCAAAGAGATATAATGTCAAAACCACAAAAAACACAGTAAGTGAAGTAAGCAAGGTGCGCGATAATGTGCGTGAGAGCGCCTCATTAATAACATATTTCATATCATTCACGCGTTTTGCAAGCATTTGTTCTCGGATTCTATCAAAAATAATAATTGTATCATTGATCGAATAACCTATTAATGTCAAAAGCGCTGCTAATACTTCGAGATTAAAATCAATATCAGCAAGAATCACGACAGCTGATGCCAAAATCACATCATGCATTAACGCCACAATTCCAGCCAAAGCAAAACGCCATTCATAGCGGAATGAAATATATATCATCATTGCAATAAAAGCAAGTGTAAGCGATAAGATTCCTTTGTATTTGAATTCATCGCCAACCTTAGCACCTATCTCATCATTACGCCGTATGCTAAACTCCCCTGTGGATTTAAGTATCTCTTGCACTATCTGCGAGGCAGAAGCTTTAGGATTCTCTACAAGAGGCAATTTTATCAGCACTTCATTGGGTGTACCAAACTCACTCACTTGAAAGCCCTTAAACTCTTCGTGTTGTGAGAGAATCTCTCGAATCTGTGGCAATGGTGCTTGGGAGATATTATTATATTGAATCTGCACAATGCTACCACCGGCAAAATCAATACCAAGCTTAAAATCTTTTGTGACTATCAAAACTACTGATCCCAAACATAAAATAGTAGAGATAATAAGCCCATAAAAGCTATATCTTGTAAAGTCATAAATTTTTGTCGTTTGAAAGACTTCCATAACGCTCCCCCTACTTTTTTGTGTGATTATTTTGTGGCTGTTTTGGATCTATACTACCATTTTTGATACCAAACCACAAAAAAGTATTATTTGTTTTAGCAAGCTTGGGTAAAAGAGCAACATAAATACCATGCGTACCAATAATTGCAGTAAGAATGGAGGCTATAATCCCCAAACTTAGGGTAATAGCAAAACCTTGTATTGCTCCTGTAGCATTTGCATACAGCAAAATTGCTATCAAAAATGTCGTAATATTTGAATCAAAGATAGCACGAGAAGCATTTGTATAACCTATCTCTATGGACTTTATGACATTATTGCCAAGTCTTAGAGCCTCTCTAATACGCTCATTAATAATGATATTTGCATCAACTGCCATACCCACGGTAAGCACGATCCCTGCCATACCCGGTAATGTAAGAGTTGCACCAAATAAAGACATAACAGCTACAATCAGCACAATGTTCACTAATAATGCACTCACAGCGATGATTCCAGCTATATTGTAATACAATACCATAAAAATGACTACCATTACAAAGCCACTCACAAGAGCAATAAGTGAAGCGCGAATACTATCTGATCCCAAACTTGGACCCACACCGCGCTTTTCTATCACTTCCATAGATGCAGGAAGAGCGCCACTTTTAAGTGTGATAGATAAATCAGCGGCACTATTTTTATCAAAATTTCCACTAATTTGCCCACTATCACTAATTCTAGCACGTACCACAGGTGCAGAATATACCTTATCATCAAGAACTATTGCCAATCTTTTGCCTATATTTTTAGCAGTAAAATTGCCAAATTGTTGTGCTCCATCAGAGTTAAGCATAAAATTTACAACATATTTGCCATTGTTGTCGCGCGCAGGGGAAGCGCTAGAAATTGAAGAACCATCTAAAATAGGAACTTTTTTGACAAGTAATAATGCACCTTCACCCTCATTAAAATCTTGAGCAAATGGCAAGATCACATCACCATAACTTTGTGCTTCACTCTCATTCATAAGATTCACTCTTGCATTGCGATCCTCATCTACTGCCATAAATTGTAAATGCGATGGCTTAGAAATAAGTTTGCGCAAACGCTCTTCTTCATCTGGCGTATTCTTGCCGGGCACTTCCACAAGGATATTATTCTTACCTCGCTTGGTTACGCTTGGTTCTTGCAAACCAAAAATATCCAAGCGTTTTCTAATAGTGCTTATGGCTTGATTGAGTGCATCTTCTTCAATCTTTGGAATTTCTTCTTGTGTGAAAGCAATGCTAAAAGTATTATTATCTTCTATAACGCTTATTCCATCAAATTTTGCTAGAATCTGATCTATTTGAAGTTTTTCTTTTCTATCAAACATCTCAAATATAATGTGATCATCTACAATCCTTACAGAATCTATCAAAATCTTTTTTTCATTGCTTTCATATGCAATGCTTGAAGCCAAAGAAGAAAGACGTGCCTTAATCGCTTCTTGGGTCTTAACCTCTAGTAAAAGATTAAGTCCTCCTTGCAAATCCAATCCCAAAGCAACCTTACGCCCTTGGATACCAAAAATGGAGGGAAGACTAAGAATAACTCCCAAAACCGCGACAAAAATAAATACCCATAAGCGATAATTAAAAGCCTTTTTCATCTAACAACTTTTACTTTGTCTCTTGCTCATCAAGCTTGTATGCAACAAACTCTTTAGAGAGTTTTACAATCGTGTCATCATTAAGTTTTACACTAAAAAAATTCTCCTCTGGCTTAACTACCTCAACTATTAAACCACCCGTTGTAATAATCTTATCTCCCTTTTTGAGATTAGTAATCATCTCTTGGTGTTTTTTACGTCTTGAGTTTTGCGGGCGAACAATAAGAAGATAAATCAGTGCAATAAAAAATAAAATTGGCGCCAATCCTATGAGTGTATCTTGCAAGCCACCTGCTTGTTGTGTTATTTGTCCTTGTTGTTCCATGACTATCCTTTATGTAGAATTTAAATTTTGAATATACTTGCACTTTATAGCTAAGTATTAGCCTGACGCTTCACAAATCCCAAAAAAGCCGCCCCCAAAATTCCTGCTACACTGGAGGCAAGCAAAATAGAAATTTTTGCGACATCTTGAGATTGTGCACTCTCAAATGCTAAATTAGAGACAAAAATAGACATCGTAAAACCTATGCCCCCTAGCATACCAGCACCCAAAATATGTCCCCAACTCACGCCTTGAGGTCTCGCTGCGATACCGATCTTTTCACACACAAAGGTAAAAAGTAATATCCCTAGAGGTTTTCCAACAACAAGCCCCAAAAATACGCCAAGCATAATATGATCGATACTCATATGTATCTCACCGCGTATATCCACACCGGCATTAGCAAATGCAAAAAGTGGCATTATCATATATGCACAAATTGGTTGCAAAGCATGTTCTAGACGCAAAAGCGGGTTTTGGACATCAAGCGAATCTTTTGCCAAAGTGCTTACAAGATGCACTTGTTCATTTGTAAGTAATGCATTTGTGCGATGATTCGTATCAAGATTTTTAAAATTCTGTGGTAATGCCTCAAGCAATGTAATAAAATCTTTGCTCTGAATCTTTGGCTGAATGGGAATACAAAATGCCAAAGCAACTGCAGCAATAGTCGCATGAATGCCACTATGATGCACACAAAACCACAATACCATACCAACGGCAAGATAGATTCCAAGGTGGCGCACACCTGTTTTATTGAGCACAATTAATACCCCTATAACACACGCAGCCCCAAGCAACCAACTCAAATGCAACCCATCTGCTGAAGGATATGCGGTTGCAATCACCACGATAGCTCCTAAATCATCTGCAACTGCAAGTGTTACCAAAAATACTTTTAAAGCCATTGGGACACGCTTACCTAGAAGCAAAATAACACCAAGTGCAAACGCAATATCTGTCGCCATAGGGATACCAAATCCATGCCAAGAAGCAGTGCCAACATTAAGAGCAAAGTATATAAGAGCTGGTACCACCATACCACCTAGTGCACCTATGACTGGAAACGCTGCTTTTTTAAATCCTGATAAATCCCCAAAAAGCACTTCACGCTTAATTTCTAAACCAACCATAAGAAAGAATATTGCCATTAGCACATCATTGATCCAATCATGAATCCTAAATCCATAAAAATGTGTACCAAAACTAAAGCCTAGATTCTCATGCCATAGCCAAAAATACCACTCTGATAATGGAGAGTTTGCAACTACCATTGCACATACAGCACAAAAAAACAACAAAATTCCACTAAAAGATTCTGCCTTGATAAATGTGGCAAAAACTTCCCTAAAACTATGCTTGGTAATGTCTTGGATATACTGATTTTGTGTATTCATGTGTTATTGACCTTAAACCACAACATACTTCAATGCTAAACAAGCAGGGATAGATTCCAATTCATGTAAGACTTCTTGAGACACATCATCATCTACAACTACCACTGCTAAAGCTTCTTTATCCTTGCGTGCTAAACGAAAATCTGCAATGTTAATTTTATGCTTAGCTAATGTATTTCCTACCATACCAATCACGCCAGGCACATCCGTGTTTCTAAAGAATATCATTTTGCCTCTTGGTTCAATATCAAGCACAAAACCATTAATCGTTGTAATACGCAAATATTTATCTTCAAAAACAGCGCCTTCAATACTAAAAGTGTCTTGTTGTGTGCTAAGTGTGATTTTTATATGGTTTTTATATGTGTAAGAAAGTTCTCGTCCCACAAATTTCACATCTAAGCCTCTCTCTTGAGCGACAAATGGTGCATTCACATAATTAATGTGATCTCCCAAACTCGCACTTAATGCACCAACTAGTGCAAAGGTTTTTAGTGAATCTCCATATCCACTTACCTCACCATAAGCAGTGATTTCTAGCGATTTAAAAACACCTTTATTGGCTTGTGCGCAAATAAAAGACAATTTTTGTGTAAGCTCAAGATATGGCTTAATGCTCGATGGTAAATCTACCTCTTTTATAGGGAGGTTTAGTGCGTTAGGGTAGCTAGATCCTCGTGCAGATTCTATGGCAGCTCGGGCAGCCTCTATGGCAATTTTTTCTTGGGATTCTAGAGTGTTGGCGCCTATATGCGGCGTTACATATACATTTGGAAGATCAAGGAGTTTATTATCAGTCGCTGGCTCCTTATTAAATACATCAATGCCAGCCCAGCGAATCTTGCCACTTCGTAATCCATCATACAAATCATCTTCGTTATACAATCCACCACGCGCGCAATTTATGAGGATCACACCATCTTTCATTTTAGCAATTTCTTTGGCAGTAATCATATTTTTGGTTTCGTTGTTTTTGGGAGTGTGAATCGTGATAATATCACATTGTAAAATATCCTCAAAATTTGTAGTATAACGCACCCCTGCATCAATCGCTTTAGATACATCGATATAAGGATCATAGGTGACAACATCCATCTCAAATGCCTTAGCTCTCTTGCCTACTCTACTTCCTATATTACCAAAACCAATAATTCCTAACGTCTTGTCTTTAAGCTCCGTGCCATACCAATCCTCACGCTTCCATTTACGATCATGCTTTAATTGTTGGTTTGCTCCGGGAAAATTTCTCACACTGCTCATAAGGTGTGTCATTGTAAGCTCAACTGCCGCAATAGTATTAGCAGTAGGAACATTCATCACAACAACACCTTTTTTACTACAAGCTGGGATATCAACATTATCAACACCAACACCCGCACGCACTATGCTCTTTAGATTTGGTGCATACTCCAAAAAAGTTTCATCAACATCGGTTGAACTTCGTGTAATCACCACATCCGCATCACCAAGAGATTGGCACAATACATCTTTCGGTAAGGATGCTAGATTCTCAAACATTATGTCATTTTGAGCTTGCAATAAATCTAAGCCACTCTGATGAATATGATCACATACCACAATCTTTAAAGCCATCTCACACTCCTTAAAAGAAAAATTGCGTTATTATATTATATAGTAACCTAGTTAAGAGTATACTGGATTCTATAGTATTGTAAATCTTGGAGAAATTTTTGCAATACTAATTCATCATCAATAAACACCATAAGATGTAACACCTCTCCACTTTTGTAATATGTGCTTTCAAGTTTATTTTGTTTTAAAACCTGCGCGATACAAAAATATTTATACTCATCTAAATCTTTAACTTCAATACTATGAACGATATTATCACGAGTATCTTTTCTAAAATCAAACTTAACAAAAAGCTCCGTTGTAGGATACTGAAAAGCATCACTTGATGATGTGGAAAGATCCCTAAGCCACATATCATCTTGCTTAATCTCTGTAGTTTGCATATTTTCTACCGCACTAGGAATACCGAAGGGTATTTGTGAAAGATCTCCGCTCTTTAAAACCCTCAATGCCACAATCACCAATATCCCAACAATAACGATAAAAATAAATATTGCGAGGAGTTTTTTCATAGCTCCCTATTCCTTCAGATACGATTTTGAACCTTGTCTCCTAGCGTCATTCTCTGCTCACTTGCCTCATTAAAGGCACGCAGACTCTCTTTTTCTTGTTGTTTTTGTAAACGTCTAATAGAAGCACGGATTCTATTAGCTCTCTCATCGATAGAAAAGACTACGCATTTCACACTATCCCCAACTTTTAGACTTTCTTTCATCTCTTGAGGAATATCTTCATTTTTGATCAGCACCTCATAACTATCTACTTTGATAAAGATTCCAAAGTCTTTAATTTCTGAAATCACACCCTCAACAATTTTATCTACATGATGTATCTTAGCAAAACCTGCTGCTGGTGAATCACTTAAAAGTTTTTTATTTAGTGAAATACGCTCATTTTGTGCGTCAATCTTAAGAATCTTGACTTCTACTTCATCGCCAACTTTAAAGACATCTTTGCACTTCACGCCCCTATCCCAAGCAATATCTTCATTATGCAACAATCCATCAACGACACCAAGATTCACAAAAGCACCAAAATCTGTAAGTGTAACGACCTTGCCTTTTAGCACATCGCCTTCTTTATGTACCTTGGTAAAAGCCACGAAAGGTTTATGTGTCAATTTCTTCAGTGAAACACGCAAACGACGATTTTTGCTATCAATCTCTATAATCTCTACATCAAGCTCTTGACCTACCTGCAGATAGTCGTTAGGGTGTTTGATATTTTTGTCCCAAGAAATCTCTGAAATATGCAAAAAGCCCTCTATGTCATTCCCCAGATCCACAAATGCGCCATATTCCTCTATATTACTCACTATCACTTTGATAGTATAACCCACTTCTAGCTCTTTTTCTACTTCTTTCCATGGATCCTCACTAAGCGCCTTAATAGACAAAGACAATCTATGTTTTTGTTCATCGTAACTTAAAACTTTTACTTTTATATGATCTCCAACCTTAAAGTTTTTTTGTGGATTCACCATGCCTCTGTGACTAATCTCTGTATGATGAACAAGTCCCTCAACACCATCAATATCCGTAAATATTCCAAATGTCGTAACTTTTTTGACTACGGCATCATAGATTCCACTACTAGCAAGGATTTTTTCTACGACTTCTTTTCTTGTACTTTTATCAATGTCAAAAAACCTCTTACGAGAAACAATGATTGTATTGTTTTGGGGATTGATATGTGTGATAGCGACCTTATAGGTTTTACCCTCCACTTTCAAACCCTCTTTGAAGGCAGATTCTCGGCGTGGCAAAAAAACATCGACGCCATCATAATCCATCACATAACCACCCTTATTTTTTCTGATAACCTTGGCATCAACAATCTTATCTTGGAAATTCCCGTGTAATTCCTCAATTTTTTGTCGAATCTTTTTCTCTCTTTGTGCTCTTGTATAAGAAACATTTGGTCGATTATCACTTCCGCTCGCATAAAGCTCAATATCATCACCTACGCTAAAAAGAAGCTTTCCCTCTTCATCTCTAATTTCACCCAAAGAGAGTATACTCTCAAACTTGCTATAAGGCAATGCTATCATCGCTAGATCCCTATCTTGATCTATTTGTATAATTTTTCCTATTTGCAAGCTACCACTTGTGCTATTTCTCTCACTTGCATCTAAGAGTTGTGCGAAATTTTCCTCTTCGCCAAAGTCCATATTGTCAAGATTCACTCTCATTCCAAAACACCCTTCTTTCTATTTTTAATTCCTGTATTGTAAGTTAGAAATGCTTAATTTTTCATAGCATAATGCTTAAAATCTTCTCTAAATGGAAAAATTATCTTTTTATACACACGCAAAAGTGCGATAAATAATGCCGTAATGATTGGTCCTAACACAATACCCCAAAATCCAAATGCACTCAAACCTGCCAAAATCGCAAAGAAAATAAGCATTTCATTAATCTGCAAAGAAGCTTTTAAAATTTTTGTTGTCATAAATTTAATAATAAGTGGCTTGATAAGATTATCAATAACAAAAGCGATAAAAATCATGCTATAAAGCGCGATAAACAACGCAACATTATATTCACCCAAATACAATTCATAACAAGCAAGTGGAAGCCAAACTAATGTCCCGCCTACAACTGGGATAAGCGAACAAAATCCATACAAGACTCCAAAAAAAAGACCATCGTAGCCAAAAAATGCAATTGCTACTCCAAAACTAAAACCTTGCAAAACAACATTTAAAACCGATGTATAACATACAACCTTTAGCACGCCAAGCACTTCATCAAAAATGCTTTGAACTTGCTGCTTCTCAAATGGAATAAGTGAAAGTATGTAATTATATAAACGCACCCCATAAAAATAAAAGAAAAACAAAAATACTACAATAAAGCCCGTATCAATGATGAATTCTAAACTTCTTCTCCCTACAATCGAGCTAAAATTTAAGATATACGAAAAAATTTCAGAACCAGAAATTTTACCTAATGCATCTTTAAGACGTGGTTGTAGATCAGGTATAGCACTACTCCACTCTAAAAGCTCATTTTTTAATGTATCGATAATGGTATTAAACCCTGCCAAATCTGCACCTTGTATGAGTGCAATGAGGGAATTAAACACAAATACAACAGGAACAATCAAAATTAACACCAAAATCACGGTGCTAAAAAACGCTGCTAACACTTCATATTTAAGATATTTTAAGAGCATATTTTTAAGTCCAAATGTTGCCATGCAAAGCAAAAGTGCAACCAAGAGATTCATCAAAAAAGCATTATAAAGATAGTAAATCCAATACAATGTAACACAAAATACCAACCAAAAAAAATAAATCCCCTTCATTATATTTCACACCACCCTATCCTCAAAAATTAGTTTGGAAAAACACCCTACCTAGCAGATAATTTTTTCCATCACTTGCAAAAATATAATCATCAAGTGTAATATTCGCATTATTTAGCATACCTATGAAACCACCGCCTAACCATACATCTGGTGCCAAGCTTAATTTAGCATTGGCTTCCCAATTTAAGATCTGCTTTGAGCCTATACTTGTATAGCGTACCGCAGATTCTAACACGACATGATTAGGAAATGTATATTCTAGCAAACCATAAAATGTATTGGCATCTGCATAAAATAAACCTTCTCTACGCTCAAAAACCGTGCTTTGTCCAAAGGCATCGATACCACTTGCGCCCTTTTCAGACACACTAATAATGCCTCCACCAAATTTAACACCTGCCCACTTAACGCCTCCCTCAACCCATATAAAGCCGCCATCGCCATCAGTGCGAGTTTGTTCAACAAATTGATTTCTACCCAAATAAGACATTAGATGAATATTTGCATAAAGCACAGAATCTGCTATAGATGGCTTTTCTACTTGAATCTTAACCCCAAAAGCACTAAATCGATTGGGTGCCATATAAAAATAAGGAAAAATTTTCATAGGAGATTGTGGAAGTATAACATTCAAGGATCCAAAAAACACACCCCATCTATTAAAAGGGTTGCGATAATCAGACATACGATAATGTGTCACATACGCATTTTTATTAACCCACATAAGATTAGCAAAGACACTAGATGAGAGTGCATAATCTACTCTTATCCCTTGATTATAATATTTAATCCATTCGGTATTCGCATAAAATCTTCCAGCTTCTAATCTCAGGCGATCGCTATTATTATAACGCACATAACCCTCTGTCCAAATGAAATTATCTTTTGTGGTATTAAAATCCCCCCTAGAATACTCATACATACGTGCAGCAAGCCAAAACGACCCGCCAAAACTAATACCGCTTCTACTCGTTGGTGTATCGTATCCTATCGATGCGTTAATATCAGCAAAATTTGATGTTCTGTGTGTCATGTTTTGAAAATACGATCCTAAATGTCCACGAGGTTTACCCATCAGAAAATATTCTTCTAATGTTACCGCCCATATATTCCCAATAAATACGACGCAGACCGCTATACACAATCTCAAACCAAATCCTTTTGTGTTTTTTCTTAGCTAGATTCAGCAAAAACGATTCCACTCTTAGATATATCACGATTTTGTTAGAATATTGTTAGTGTATATTACGCACCAAACCCCTTGCATAATCACATTTTTGGCATTTTGAATGATATGCTATACCTTGTCTAAATCCCTCTGTGATGGCATGATATAGCGGTGAATCTAAAATTTCCCTAAGGCTTTGTGTGTGCAAATCTCCAAGTTTAATCTCCCCAAAACAATCCATACAACAAGGCACAACCACACCATTACTCAAAATTCCTATCTGCTTTAAGCCACCATAGCAAAAAAGCCTTGTAAGAGATTCTATCCCTCCCTTAGAATCTTCTCTCCAGCGGTGATAGCGTGTGAATGTGCAAAAAACCTTATACCAAAGGCGATGTGCCTTGTGATTTCTAGTATCAAGCTCCTTGGCAAGATTTTTCATTATCTCATTGCCATTTTGCAAATATGTGATAAGCGTATGTTTATCTCTCTCTTGAGTGCGCAAATGCACAAATGTCTCGCTTTGAATCTGTCTGTGATACATGCAAAACTCCAAGATTCGCTCAATATGGTTTGTGTGAAATTTTTGTGGCGAATCTAAAAACGCACTCAAAGAAAATGCGATCTGATGCACAGGAGGCTTAAGTAGCAAATCCCAATTCCTAGAATCTAAAAATTTCCCGCTTGTAACAAGATCAACCAAAAGATTATAATGTACCAAAAGCTCAAGATATACATCAAGATTTTTTATGGCTAGTGGATCACCCAAAATATGCAAATGCACAAGTTTTGTCAAGGGTTTTGGTGTGGTGAGTTGCTGCAAAATTTCTCTAAAACACTCTACACTCATTATCCCTCGATAACTTGCTTGTTGACTATGAGGACAAAAACTACAACTAAGCCCACAAATATCGCTAAGCTCTATATATACCCTATCAAATTTCATAAAAACTTATACAAGCACAAGTGCTTTGTGTCCGGAACGCACAGCACTTTCTACAAATTTTGCTTTGTCATCTCTCACAAGTTTATTGGCAAGAGTTTTAAAATTTTTCTTACTCATAGACAAAAGTGAAATAATCTCTTGGGGAGAACTTTTAAAATCCAGTTCAACTCGCCCATTATGCGCTATCAATGCCTCAAGTAGTACAGATTCACTCTGTGCTACCGCGCTAAGATCAATCTTGCCATCTTGACGGATATTTTTGATATACACACTCACATTTTCACCTATATGAAGCGTATAAGCCACCTCATTTGCATACAAAAGTCCATAATGCAATACTTTTTGTCCAGAATCTAGCGCACCTACATCTACTGCACAGCCAAAGCCTAGCGGTGTGCGTTCAAAAACAAGTCCCGTAGCCTCGCTTCGTAGCAATCGCTTATCGCGACACGGACGCAAATACTCCCTCACACCAAGCTTACCTATCAACCTACCTTGCTTATCAAGCGTGAGAATTACGACAAGCTTTTTTCCTATCATCGTGCGTTTGGGAGCTTTGTGTGGGATAAAAAGATGCTTATCTATACCTAAATCTCCAAAATAACCATACTGATTGCTATCAACTATTTCTAACGCCCCAACCTCGCCAAGCAAAAGTTTTGGAATCTGTGTCGTAGCAACAATCCTATCTTCTGAATCAAATGCGACAAACACATGCACCCTATCGCCCACACACATCGCAGAATCCACAAATTTTTTGGGCAACAAAATCTCTGTGTCATTTCCCTGTAAAAATACACCGTATGGACTAAGGCGTGTGATGCTTAGATTCTGTAATGTCCCAACCATAGAGTGTTATACAATCTCCCTACCATTAATAATCATTCGCTTTGCTTCCTTGGCGTGCAAGATACACTGCAAGGCTTCTTGGCAAGAATGCTCAATATTTGGAATCTCAAACACAACCATATCTGCATTATATCCACGCTCTAAGATTCCACATTGTATGCCAAGCGCTTTTGCACCATTGCGCGTTGCCATTTGTAAAATCTGTGTGGCTAAGACATTGAGCTCTATATGCGGATAAGCAAAAAGCATAAAACGCATTTCTTCAAGAATATTTACATCAGCATTAGAACTCTTGCCATCTGTGCCTAAGGCAATATTTGGAAGAGTATGCGTTTGTGGCATTGTCTTTGTATCCATTTGAAGTGGAAAATATGTATTATTTAATAATCTATTAGAACGCGGACAAGTTACGACATTATAGGCATTCTCTCGCATTATCTCTAGCACATTTTTATCCGCAAAAAGACAATGTGTCAAAAGCACATGCCCCATATCTACAAATTGCTCCAAAAAGCTCTGGATTGTATAAAATGGCTTAGGGTTTGGGACACCAAATGTGTGTGCAAAAAAATTATAAAAATATCCGCTACCATTACACAGCCATTCCCACTCATGTTGAGATTCTAAAAAATGAGCACTGATTGGCGTTTGAAATTTTTTTGCCTCTTGTAAAACATATTTTGCATAGACATGATGCAAAGAGTATGGCGAATGCAATGCCACAGCCGGTATAAACCTTGTGTTTTTGTATTCCATACTTTGATACAAGCGTGCCTTAAAATTACTAAAAAGTGCATCAATAGCACTAGGATTACTTCCCATTGCTTCGCAAAAATACACCACGCGCAATGCAGACTTACTCAACGTTTCCATATCATAGCCATAGCTACTAATCGCCCCCACAAGCCCAACTCCACTGCGAAGTTGTAAATCTATGGCTTGGGATACGCTTTTAGTAATATCACTAAGCACATCATCGCGCTTTGCAATTACAGAATCTAGCCACTGCCCAAAATCCCCATACGCAAAGTTTGTCGTATTATTACTAAATTCAAAGTGTATATGTGCATTCACAAATGTAGGAAGCAACACACCATTATGCCAAAATTCCTTTTGTGCATTAGGATAGGTGCGTGTTAGATTCTCATAATCTCCTACTGCCAAAATTTTTGCACTCTGCAAATCTCCACTTTGTACACAATCTAGGTTTTCATACAACACACCGCCATCTTTGAGGATACAAAACCCCTCATCACAGATAAAAACCCTACTTGCTCCAATAATTTTTTGACTACGCACCATTATCCTTTAGATTCTGTTTAATCTTATCCGCAAAGGCTTTGAATACATTGTAATTTGTTTGTTCTTCTTGTATTGGTTTATTTTGAGAAATATTACGAGGAGCTATCGCATCAGTCTCCACATACACAATACTATCGTGCGAATCTTGCTTTGGTGTATTTTGAGCTTCAAAAACATTTACATCAAGCTTATTAAATGGAATCTCTATCCCATTAGATTCTAAATTGACCTTTAATGCCTCTAAAATATAGGCTTTTGTCTCAACAAGTCCATAATTTATATCCACCCAAAAACGCAATAAAAAATCTAATGAACTTGAACCCATATCTTGCATACCTACAAAATACCCGCGTCCCAAATCCACACACGCATTATGCTCTAACACATTAATAGCAATCATTTTGACGGTGTTTATATCGCTCCCGTATCCGACACCAAACACAATATCAACACGCCTTTGAGAAATATCAGTATGATTAATGACATTTGCTTGAGATATATTGCTATTAGGAAGTATGGCAAGCTTGCCATCTGGTAGGCGAATGGTAGTATTAAAGAGATTGATAGCCTCTACTTTACCAAGCAATGACCCAACCTCGATAGTATCACCATGCACAAAGGGACGTAAAATAATGAGAATAATCCCACTTGCTACAGAAGAAAGCGAATCTTTTAAGCCTAATGCGATAGCTATACCAGCTGTCCCAAGCACGGCAATAATCGAATGCGTTTGCACTCCGGCTGTCCCAAGTGCAGCAATAATAATAGCAACATTAATACCGATAAATGCTACTTGGGATAAAAAATTTGCCAACATTTTATCTTTAAGCTCTAAGGCTTTTTTAATCTTTTTTGCAACAAATCGCGAGAGATAATATCCCACTACAAGTAATATAAGAATCTTTAATGCAATAAGCCCAAAACTCTTCATAAAAGGTAATGTTTTATCCCAAAGCTCTATGATATCTTGCCACATACACTACTCTCCCCTTGCTTTGTGTGCGTTATGAAATCTCATATAATTGTGAATCTTTATACATCATAACAACTTTAGATTCTAAATCCACACCATAATATGGTGAGAAACTATCGCTAATGTGCGTATGCTGATCCAAATCCACAATCAAAAAATCCGCCCTCTTACCAACTTCAAGGCTACCACTATCCAACCCCAAAATCTGTGCTGGATTATAACTACAAAGTTTAGAAAGCATACTAAGACTAAGGTTATAAGGCTTAAAAATTTTGTCATAAGCAAGTGCAAAGCCATACGCCACACTATCAATCCCAAAACTTGCAAGCTCAAACACTTGATCTTTTTGGGAATTAAAGTTCGCACACTGCAAGCTTGTCAAAACATCAATATATCCCTCACATAGCAATTTTGCAAGTTCTTGGCGCATAGATTCACTAAGCAAAGGAGGATTGAGTTTTCCAGCCGTGTTATAATCATCACAAATTGTTTCATTAAGAATAAGATGATGTAAACTTACTTCAGTATAGGCTCTAAGCCCTTGTTGTTTATAAGTATGAATAATCTCAAGACAACGTGGCGATCCTATAGCACTAAAAAGCACATCAACATCTTGGGCTAAAAGCATTTCGCACATCTTTGCTACTTCAATGCTTTGAGCCTTATGATGCATTGTTGGCAATCCAAGTTTTGTGGCAAAAGCTCCTTGATTGATAACCCCTTGTGCCAAAGAGGTATTTTGTGCAAAACAAATAAGAGGAGTCTTAAGCATTTTGGCATATTGTGCAATACGCAAGATAAGATTCCCCTCAATATCGCTTTGAAAGTAAATTCCACGCGCCTTATTATCATAGAGCTTACCGATATCTGTGAGTTTTAATGTATCCTTATCCCAAAATACTGGCTTAATACTTGGTAGGATATGCACTTCAAGATCTGTATCAACACTCCTAACAAGCTCCACAATCGCCTCACTATCAATCACAGGCGCTGTATCAGGTAAAAGTAAAAGAGTGCCATAACCACCTCTTAGGGCTTTTTGGGATAGTGAAGTAAGTGTTTTTCTCGAAAGAACTCGCCCCTTAGGATAAACATTACAATCTATAAAACTTGGCATAAGCAACTTAAAATCTATATCAATAACCTCATGTGAATCCACATCACTCATCGCACACAAATCATCTGTAATTTGGGTTATAAAACCATTTTCGACCTTGATGCACATTAGGGTATGTTGTGTATAATCACACCCCATCGCATTAGCAAAAATCATCATCTACCTCCTAATTACAACACTATGTCTAGCTTCCCTTGCATAATCAACACGCCAACGCCAATTAGCAAAATACCACAACCAATCTCTATACCACGCATACATTTTTTTAGTTTCCTTAATACTTCAAACGCATGCTCAATAACCAAGCTTGTAAGCAAAAATGCCAAGCCTAAACCACTCGCATAACTTAGCATATACCACAAAGCCATATCACTTTTTAGTACACCAAGTGCCAAAATCGAACCCAGAATCGGTCCTGCGCAAGGCGTCCAACATGCGCTAAAGCTTACACCTAGCAAAAATGGTGCTAAAAATGCCCAAAATGGTGATAAAAAAGGCATAGATTCTAAATAACCAAAAGATAACTTTGGGGAGACTTTATACAGAAATTGTATCCGAAAAATCCCCAAAAAATGTAACCCAAATACAACCACAATGCCACCAGCGATATAACTAAACGCATCGCTTTTTAACCATTGTCCAAGCACACTACCAAAAAAAAGTCCCAAAATCACAAAAACACTACAAAACCCTAAAATAAAACTCAAAGTTTTTAGCACGATCTTGACACGATGACACATAAGAGTTTCTGACATATCCTCAAGTGCGATGCCACTTATATAAGAAATATAAGCCGGGATAAGTGGCAAAATACAAGGACTTAAAAATGTCAGAATCCCTGCCAAAAAACTTGCAACCAGTGGAGCAGAAGTAAAAATTGTGTTATAAAGTGTCTCTTCCATACGCATACGCCTAAACTTATGTCTTTTTGAGAATCTACAATACCTTGTTGGCAAATCAAGCAAAAATCAATCGAGGCATTATAATACACAATCACAAAATTAAGAGGTGTTTTTAGCGAATTTTGCTACAATAGCACGCATTATCTAACTTTTAAAGGCTTATGATGCAAACACAAGATGCCTCTATCAACACACAAGAAACAGCACAATCTCCACAAACCACGGAAGACTTTGAATCCTTTGGGTTGCGTCCATATCTTTTGCGTGGTATCAAAGAACTTGGCTTTAACACTCCTTCCCCTATTCAAGCCCAAAGTATTCCAATTGTGCTAAAGGGTAAAGATCTCATCGCCCAAGCCCAAACAGGCACAGGAAAAACAGCAGCCTTTGCGATCCCTATTCTTAACAAGATTCAACGCAATGATAAAATTGAAGCCCTCATCATCACACCCACACGAGAGCTTGCAATGCAAATTAGCGAGGAATTCCTCAAACTTGGTCGCTTTGCACGTATAAAAACGATTTGTATGTATGGCGGACAAAGTATCAAGCGCCAATGTGATTTACTCAAAAACAAACCAAAAATCATGATAGCTACACCAGGAAGATTGCTTGATCACTTGATGAATGGGCGTCTTAATGATTTTGCACCAAGAGTCGTGGTTTTAGATGAAAGTGATGAAATGCTTGATATGGGGTTTTTAGATGATATAGAATCTATTTTTACCTATCTACCAAACAATATTCAAACATTGCTTTTCTCCGCCACTATGCCTCAAGCTATTAAAGATTTAGCTATGCGAATCTTACACAATCCAGAATCTATCAAAATATCACCTATAGATATCACCAATCAAGACATTGATCAAAAATACTACATTATCAACGAAAATGAACGCGATGAAGCAATTTTGCGCCTCTTGGAAACAGAAAACCCCACAAAAAGCATTATATTCACACGCACCAAAAAAGAAGCCGGTATCCTCGCACAAAAACTCGCAAAGGCTAATTTTAACGCCGCTGCGCTACATGGTGATATGGAGCAACGAGATAGGCGTGATGTAATGGTGAGATTCCGTCAAAATACTATTGAAATTCTTGTAGCCACTGATGTTGCTTCTCGTGGGCTTGATATTAGTGATGTAACTCATGTATTTAACTACCATATACCGCTAAACCCAGAAAGCTATGTGCATCGCATAGGACGAACTGGTAGGGCGGGTAAAAAAGGGGTAGCTATCACGCTTGCTACACCTTTAGAGTTTAAAGAGATTCACAAAATCAAACAAAGTACCAAAGCCACGCTTGAGCTTTGCCATATAGAGGGTGAAGCGGACATAGATTCTGATACACTCTTAAGCAAGATAGCCACATTACAAACCACACAATTTGGACTTGAATATTTTGAGAATCTAAAAGAACACATAGATCCTACACAGCTTTGCATAAAACTACTTAGCCATTTTATTCAAACACAATGCACCAAAACCATAGGCTTAAGCAAAGAAGAAATTGCAAACCTACAAACACACCAAAATACAGAATCTCACACCAAACATCCGCGACAAAAGCAAAGCAACAACAAAAAACGATCCCCTAAATCACGATACAACAATGATAGCATCACGGATAATATTTGGGGTTAGCTTTTAAGCATGTAATTAATCTTTAAGCGATACAATACCACCCTAATTGTCGCGAGACAAAATCTTTAGCACTTGGAGTTAGGTATAATGAAGAAAGTTGTTTTTATCACAATGTTAGCGTGTGCATTTTCTCTAGCACTACTTGAGGCAAAAACGTATGCAACAGTCAATGGAAATCCAATCACAGAAAAAGATCTTGAGCCACTTAAACAAGCAAACCCTAGTCTGGATTTTGACAAACTTCCTGAGACAGAACGAGAGATGATTCTTAATGAACTTATTACACAAAAACTTATCCTTGATGCAGCAAAGGCAGAAAAGCTTGATACCACAAAAGAATACACAAGCACACTCGAAGCTTTTAAGAAAGATTTGCTTTTACGTGCTTGGCAACAAAAACAAATGCAAAGTGTCCAAATGCCAAATATCAGTGAAGAACAGATTCGGCAAATCTACCAACAAAATAAAGATAATTTCATCGACCAAGAAGGTAAAGCTCGCCATATTTTAGTCAACACCGAAGATGAAGCAAAAGCAATTATCTCTGAGCTCAATAAAGTGAAAGGTCGCGTAGAACCAAAATTTGTCGATCTAGCAAATCAAAAAACTATCGATCCAGCTAGCAAACAACAACAAAATGGTGGTGATTTGGGGACTTTTCATCGCTTTGCTATGATGCCAGAATTTTCTAAGGCTGCTTTTGATCTAAAACCCGGAACTTACACAAAAACTCCAGTAAAAACACAATTTGGCTACCATGTCATCTATCTTGAAAGCAAAACAGAACCAAAGGCTATTAGCTACGATCAAGCAAAACAAATGATTGCACAAAATATGCAAATGGAAGCTGTAAGACAAGCCATAGGATCAAAAGTCCAAGAATTACGCCAAAAAGCTAAGATACAAATTAACAAGTAAGGAAAAAGCATGCTAGTAAGCGGGAGTGAGATTTTATTAAAAGCCCATAAAGAGGGTTATGGTGTTGGGGCGTTTAATTTTGTGAATTTTGAAATGCTAAATGCGATCTTTAATGCGGCCAATGAAGCGCAAGCACCTATCATCGTGCAAGCAAGCGAAGGTGCTATCAAATATATGGGAATTGACATGGCAGTAGGACTTGTCAAAATCCTAAGTGCACGATATCCTCACATACCTGTCGCACTCAACCTTGATCATGGCACAAGTTTTGAATCTTGCAAAAAGGCTATAGATTCAGGATTTACATCAGTCATGATTGATGCTTCACATCATTGTTTTGAGGAAAATGTCACAATCACTAAAGAAGTAGTGGCATATGCCCATAGCAAAGGTGTGAGTGTGGAGGCAGAGCTTGGAAGACTTATGGGGATTGAAGACAATATTTCTGTGAGTGAGCAAGATGCAGTGCTTGTGAATCCCGATGAAGCACAAGAATTTGTCAAACAAACACAAGTAGATTATTTAGCACCAGCCATTGGCACAAGTCATGGTGCATTTAAATTCAAAGGTGAGCCAAAACTAGATTTTGCCAGACTACAAGAGGTAAAAAGACGCACAAATATTCCTCTCGTACTTCATGGCGCAAGTGCAATCCCTGAATATGTGCGCGAGAGTTTCTTAAGCACAAGTGGCGATCTCAAGGGTAGCAAAGGTGTACCATTTGAATTTTTACAAGAAGCTATAAAGGGTGGTA
This sequence comes from Helicobacter equorum, assembly GCF_900198655.1. Lineage (GTDB taxonomy): Bacteria > Campylobacterota > Campylobacteria > Campylobacterales > Helicobacteraceae > Helicobacter_F > Helicobacter_F equorum. Next base: position 20,374 of record NZ_FZPO01000001.1, read on the forward strand.
TTAATAAAGTCAATACCGATACGGATTTGCGCATTGCATTTATGGCAGAAGTGCGCAAAATTGTTAACACCGATCCTACGCAATTTGACTTGCGCAAATTTTTCACTCCAGGTATGGAGGCCATGCAAAGAGTCATGGTTGAGCGTATGAAGATTCTAGGATCTGCACACAGAATCTAACCAACACTACAATATTCTTTAAGGAGTTGCAATGGCAATAAGCATGAGTGAATTAAAAAAGGGTTTAAAAATCGAGATTGATAAAATCCCATATCGAATTGTCGAATACCAACATGTAAAGCCCGGCAAAGGTGCGGCATTTGTGCGTGCAAAAATAAAATCATTTCTTGATGGTAAGGTTATAGAAAAAACTTTTCACGCGGGTGACAAATGCGATGAACCAAATCTTCAAGAAAAAACAATGCAATTCCTCTATCAAGATGGAGATTTGTTTCAATTTATGGACAATGAGACATATGAGCAAATCGCACTTACCCAAGATCAAGTAGGCGATGCAACAAAATGGATTATTGATGGCACAATTGTGCAAGTGCTTTTTCACAATGACAAGGCGATTTCTGTAGATGCACCACAAGTTGTTGAATTAAAAATCATTGAAACAGCACCTAACTTCAAAGGTGATACTTCAAGTGCTGGAAAAAAACCTGCTACACTTGAAACTGGTGCTGTCGTGCAAATACCCTTCCATGTGCTTGAGGGTGAGAGTATCCGTGTCAATACTGAAACCGGTGAATATGTAGAAAAAGCCAAATAACAAGGCAACGTCCTAGAATCTGAAAATAAGATTCTACAATATGGTTACTAATCTCACTATGAAGCTGTAGTCGTAGTCTATATATTAGGCATATCATCTATTTGCTTTGTATGCTCTTTATAATGTAATCTCATGAGTGGTTTTAAGTTTTATTGTTGGAAGTAATGCTTCTTTGCTTTAACTCAAACTTTTCTTTTTTCATTGAAACCACCTCTTAATCTATCTTAATAAAATAGTGTGAAATATAAAACATAGCAATTCAATGACATATTCCTAATATAAATCCAAGGTATGCGGTAATGATAGCAGGTTCTTCATTCTTGTTAAATTCTTTTAACTTTTTTTTAGAATCCTCATCTTATGTAAATTGTCGTTAAAAAATAATGCAAAAGAATGGGCATATCCTATCATCATATCTTTCAAAATTGTATAAGAAATGTCCCATACCATTAACTTTTGCATTTGCCGAATGTATTCCAATCTAAGCTATCTAAATCCGTATCAAAATACCTTAACACTTTATTATAATATTCCTCATCTATCTTACCACCACTAGCTTGATAAATCTCTTGGTCTAGCTGACATATTTCTTTAAACTTATAAAAGCTAGGCTCTAAGCTATGAGGCACAAACCATCTCCAAGCCCCGCATCCACTAAATACCACGCCTACAAATAAAACAGATATGCTTACATAAAGTATCTCATATTACCTCCTTAGATTTTATCTTGGAACAAACGATAAAAGCTTTGAATCTGCTTGTTATGTGTTAGCAAAGCTTTAGAGGATAGAATAATATAAAAACAATAAAACCGCACTAATGTTTATCCAAGAATATTTAGGGTTATGAGTAAGTACGCGATACTATATAATCTAAAATGTAGCAGCATGCAAAATATCAATTCAAAAAATCCTTATATTCCCCATTATGCACCATACCAACCGCTTAACTTTCCTTGATTTTGCAAAGAAATACAGAGATTTTCATAACTCATATTAGCTTGTTGTAAAATCCCTTTTAGGAGTTTGTATGAAGATTCCATACCGCCTTGTTTTTCTGCCTCTATGAGTTGCTTATACACACTATCTAATACTCTTACCCCCTCTTTGCTCGGACATCGTCTCACAGAATAATATCCCACCATTTTTCCATTTGGATCATATGAGGGCGTGATATTTGCAAAAACCCAATATGTTTGATTGTATCTACTTAGATTCTTCACAAATGCAAAAAATTCTCCCCCACTTTGAATCGTATCCCACAACAATTTAAAAGCTATACGAGGCATATCAGGATGTCGGATCAAGCTATGAGGTTTATATAAAAATTCCTTTTCGCTATATCCACTAAAGTACACAAAGTCATCATTTCCATAAATGATCTTGCCACTTAAATCTGTCTTAGAAGTAATTAATGAATCTACAGCCAAAAAAATCTCTGTCATACAATACCCCCAAATATGTAACAAAGTTTATAGCCTTATACAAGGTGTATCATTCCCCCACTGGTAACTCCAATATACTCTGAAGCGAATGTAAAGACTCCATATCCTTACCTTGATGCCACAAATTTAGAAAAATCTCTTTGCACATCGGACAAAAACGCAAAGGTGTATCTGTATACCAACCCACCACGCTATTCCCTCGATACACGCTAAACTCAAAAGCATTCCTCTTAGGAGCGATTAGCAACAAATGTGGGTTATGAGCATTATACAATCTTTGAAACTCTTCACACGCACAAAAATGCAACAATGGCGCACCATTGATACTAAAAGTATCATATGGAATGCAATTAAGATATGCTAGAGATTGCAAAAGTGCGCCATCTGGAAAGCATACATAATTCACGCCTGATTTTTGTTCTATGACACTTGTGTTTGCATAGATTCCTTGGGTTTGAAACATTTTCTTCAATTCACTAGCAAAGTCCTTAAATCTTAATAGACTCTTGATTGTTTGTTCAAACACGACACAAGCCAATATGCTATATTATTCATCACCTCCGCATTCACGCTCTACAATATCACAAAGTGCGTGTATCACGAGAATATGTATTTCTTGAATCCTTGCTGTATCATTACTTGGCACAATCATATTGACATCGCACAATGTCTTCATTGATCCGCCATCACGACCGCTTAGTGCGATAGTTGAGCAACCTAAAGATTTTGCGACATTTAATGCGTTAATAACATTTTTGGAATTTCCACTAGTTGAGATTCCAAAGACTACATCGCCCTTATGTGCAAGTGCCTCAACTTGACGAGAAAATGTAAATTCATATCCATAGTCATTGCCAATAGCTGTAAGCGCAGAGGTATCCACACTTAATGCAATAGCACCCAATGCTTTTCGCTCACGCTTATATCTACCAGTAAGTTCCGCAGCAAAATGCTGTGAATCTGCCGCACTTCCACCATTGCCACAAATAAGCACTTTATTGCCATTTTTGAGACACTCTGTGAGCATATGAGCACCTTGGACAATAGAATCTAGCATACATTTAAGCGCATGAGAACTCACTTCTATATGATTCAAAAACTCCGCTTGTATAAAATCTTTCATCGCATACTCCTTATTTTTTCCATAATGTTAGTGCTTGACTTACCTTCTACAAAATCTATAAGTCGCACATCTTTGACAAACTCACTCCCTACAATTTCCTTGCCCTCATAATCTGCACCCTTAACAAGCACATCTGGAGCAAGAAATGCGATAAGATCTCTAGGAGTATCCTCATCAAATATCACGACATAATCCACACACTCAAGCCCTGAAAGTAAAAAAGCCCTATCCTCTTGTGTATTAACCGGTCGCCCCTCACCTTTTAATCGCGTGATAGAATCATCACTATTAAGCCCTACAATCAAGATATCGCCCAATGCTCTTGCTTGGTTTAGATACTGCACATGTCCTCTATGCAAAATATCAAAACACCCATTTGTAAAGACAATACGCACCTTTTGGCTATTGTGACGCAAAGATTCTATCATATCACGCATTTGTATCTTGTCCAAAAGCTTACCGCTTCCGACATCTTGCCCATGTGTATGGATATGGCGATCTATCTCAATATGCGTTGCACTCGCACTTCCCACCTTTGCAACCACTACTGCTGCGGCACTATTGGCAAATTCACTTGCCTTATAAATATCTAACCCTGCACTAAGCGCAAAACCAAGGGCTGCTATCACGGTATCTCCAGCACCTGTTACATCATAAACTTCTTGTGCAAAAGTTGGTATCTTTTTACACACACAATCATCAAAGATTCCTATGCCATCTTCACTTAGTGTGATAAGAGAAATCTCTAATGCACACATTTCTTTTAATTTTTTGGCAGCTTGGAGTAATGTCTTATCATCATTAATTTCAATCCCTGTAGCGAGTGTTGCCTCTTTTTTGTTAGGTGTAAGCAGTGTCGCACCTTTATACTTGCTATAATCACAACCTTTAGGATCACAAAGGACAAATTTACGCTCACTACGCGCCAAAGAAATAATTTCTTGAGTAAAGGTATCACTCAAAAGCCCCTTGCCATAATCAGAGATAATCACACAATCCACTTGCGTAATCAATGCATTTAGATTTTCATAAATCTTTTGCAAAAGTTTAGAATCTACGCGCACCCTGCTCTCTCTATCTACGCGCAAAACTTGTTGATTAGAAATGACAACGCGACTTTTTTTTGTGCTAGGACGACTAGAATCTACAAAAATATATGTAATATCTGCACCCAATTCTTGTAAAGCACCAACAAGCCATCTCCCATCGGCATCATCACCCACCACACCACACACATATACTTGCGCGCCTAGTGCGAGGAGATTATTTGCGACATTGCACGCACCACCTAATCTATTGCTTTCACTTTTTACTTCCACAACCTGCACGGGAGCTTCAGGCGAAATTCTATTACAATCCCCCCAAATATAATGATCTATCATCAAATCCCCAATAACAAGAATCTTGGGAGATTTTTGCTCCAAACCAAACATAAGCTATACCTTTTTGTGCATTTGTGCGTTAAAAATACTTAAAATCTCTGGTATATAAGATTTAATCCCTTGCTCTAAGCTAAATCGTGGTGTATAAGAAAGAAACTCCTGACTTAGGGCAATATCTGCTTGTGTATGGTTTTGATAAAATGTATAAGGATTATCAATATATTCCACCTCAAAATCTCCAAGATGTCTCTTAAGCTCATTAATAATGTCATTAAAACTTCTTGCCCTACCAGAACCAACATTATACACTCCACTTGCACTAGCCTCAATAGCCTTGACATTTGCTTGAATCACATCTTTGATATATACAAAATCACGCAATTGCTCACCATATTTAAAAAGTCGCACTTTTTTATGCTCTAACGCTTGAAGCCCTAGCTGTAAAATCATTGATGCGGTTTTGCCTTTATAAAACTCTCGCTCACCATATACATTAAAATATCGCAATCCAATAAGCGGAATCTCTGAATCTTGCGCTAAAACTTGGCGCGTGAAAATGTCCATTTGGAGTTTAGAGTATCCATAAATATTCTCTGGCACTTCACCCACACCCACAATATTTGGTGCTGGAGAATTACCATAAGTCCCTGCCGATGAAGCATAAATAAGCATAGCGCCACTTTGTTTGGCGATCTCATAAAGCTTAACAAAAGCTTCAAAATTTGTCTCTAGCATAAGTTTTTGATCCATAGCCGTCGTATCAGAAATAGCCGCTTGATGAAAGATATAATCAAAATCACGACCCTTAAGCTTATCGAGATCTTTTATCAAATCCCCTACTATAACCTCTCCACGGAAATCAAGCAGATTCTTAAAATGCCCAAGGCTTGTAGGATTACCGCTTGGAAAATATGTGTCATCACGAAACTTATCAAACACACACACATTTGCCCTCGGATGATGTTTTTGAAAATACAATGCAAGATTACTACCAATAAACCCAGCACCACCAGTGATAAGAATATTTTTATCTACCAAATCATCATAAATGTATTTCATACTAGCTCCTTTCTTGATGTATGCTACAAGACCCTACAAACTCTCACATATTTCTTGAATCTGAGCAAGAGTTTGCACCTTATGCACAACACTTTGCACCAAATCCTGTGGTAAAGCATCATCGCATTGCAATAAAAACTTCTGCCCCACATTTGCATTATAAGCACATTGCACATCTGTAATTTTATCCCCTATAAAAAGAGAATTAGGCACATCTATGATAAAATCCTTACAAGCTTGTGTAATCATACCAATTTGTGGCTTACGACATTGACAATTGTCTTGTGGTGCATGCGGACAAAAATAAATCTTATCAAACTCAAAACCCACATACAATCGTAATTGCTCCTGCATAAAATCATGTAATATTGCAAGATCTTGCTGTGTGTAATATCCACGCGCAATTCCTGATTGATTGGTAACTACAACAAGTAAAAAATCACGGCGTTTAAAAAAACTCAAAAGCTCAAAAATACCATCATTAAACACAAAATCTTCTTGTTTATATACATAGCCATAATCGCGATTAATAACGCCATCGCGATCAAAAAACACACATTTTCTAGGCTTTGTCACCATCTATATCCTGTGATAATTTGGTAATCTTTAGCATTTTGATACGCGTATTATCCATTTGCACCACCTCAAATTCGCAATGAGAATGTGAATCTATGTATCTATCACCCACTTCTGGTAATCTACCCAAAAGCCCAAAAACATAACCACCGATTGTTACATGATCGTTAGTTTCCTCAATCACAATGCCCAGCATATCCTCGATACTCTCAATATCTATCTTGCCATCGACTTCATAAGAAGTTTCAGAAATCTGTCGGCAATCCACAATCTTAAGATCATGCTCATCATCAATATCGCCCATTACTTCCTCGATGATGTCCTCCATTGTAAGCAATCCTGCTGTGCCACCATATTCATCTACCACCAATGCAGTATGCACTTGCTGTTTTTTCATGGTAATAAGAATCTCGGATATATGCGCACTCTCTGGAACAATAATCATCTTACGCACAAGCTTTAGCATATCTTTTTGGCTATTATCTGTCGCATTTTTGAGTAAATCTCGAATATGCACCATTCCGATAATATTATCTTTAGAATCTCTGTAATACGGATAGCGTGTGTGATTTGTTTCAAGCACAATTTTCATATTTTCTTCATAACTATCCTCGGCACACAGACACACCATATCTTTTCGTGGAGTCATAATCTCTTTTGCCAAGATGTCAGAAAAATCCACCGCATTTTTTATAATCTCACCCTCTATAGAATCTATATAGCCTTCCTTGAGACTCTCTCCTACAATAATCTTTAATTCCTCATCAGAGTGTACTAATTCACTTTCTTTTGCAGGTTGAATCTTAATTAATCGTAAAAAAAATGCTGCAAGTAAATCAAAAAGATGAATAAAAGGATAAAAAGTAAGCCAAAAATAATGCAATGGTTTAGCAACCGCAAGCGCCATAGTCTCTGTTTTAGCTATCGCAACAGATTTTGGCACAAGCTCACCCAAGACCACATGCAAAAGCGTTACCACGACAAAAGCAATGATTGTAGAAATAATGGATACAAGTGTGTATTGATTACCAAAAATAGATTCAAATGCGTATAAAATCAAATGCCCAACACCATCTTTAGAAACCCAACCAAGAGCGAGAGAAGCAAGTGTAATCCCAAGTTGTGTAGCGCTTAAATATGTATCAAGAGATTGCGTAATTTTGAGTGCGAGATCTGCGTTTTTGACACCATTTTTGGAGAGTTCTTCAAGTTTTGTTCTCCTAACCTTAACAATCGCAAATTCACTAACCACAAAAAAAGCGTTCAAAAACACTAAAACTAACGCCAAGAGAAAGAAAAAACCCGAGTGATAAGGATCCAAAAACACTCCTTTAATTTTATTGAATTATTATTGTAGCAGGGCTTGTTTAAAAATTCCTAAAGCTCAAACCCTATCCACATAATCGCAGAATACGAAAGCGCCCCAAGCAATGCAGATGCAGGCACGGTAATAATCCATGAAGCAATGATGCGATTTATTGCACTCCGCTTGACAAGTTCATTTTTATAAGCCTTTTTAAGTGTCTTTTTTTCTTTTTTACTGAAATTGATGTTATCTTTAATTTCATTTCGTTTAAGAGATTCTAGAATCTGCCCCTTGCGTTTTATGCTTGCTTTGTTAAATTGCTCCAAAAATCTCTCTACTTCTACAGAATCTTTCCCTCTGTGCGCTTGAATGATTGTTTGTTGCATCTCATAATAGCGTCGTTTGAGATACTCTCGCAAAAACCCTACACCAAAAATCGCACCTATAGTTACGTGCGTAGAGCTTACAGGAAGTCCTAATTGTGAAGCTACAAGCACGGTTATTGCTGCACTCATTGCCACACAAAATGCGCGTATTTTGTCTAAATCTGTAATTTCATTGCCTACGGTGCGAATTAATCTAGGTCCATACAACGCCAAACCAATGGAGATTCCAAGCCCACCAATAAGCAAAATCCAAAATGGGACACCTGCTTTATTGCTAAGCACTTGATCGCTCATACTCACCAAAGTCTGATTAATAGCTGCCAATGGTCCCACGGCATTAGAGACATCATTCGCTCCATGTGCAAAACTTAGCATTGCAGCAGCAAAAATAAGAGGAATTGTAAAAAGTGTGCCTATATCTTCTTTGGTATTAGCAAGGCTTTGTGCCTTACGCACGATGAGTGGGCGAGTTACAAAAAATATCACTGCTGCTATAAGAAGTGAGACAATACAAGCGACACTAAAATTCATAGGAACAATACGCTTTAGCCCTTTAATGATGAGATATAATGTAAATGCCCATGACATCAAAAAAACCAAAAATGGCACAACAATTTTTGCAGCAGCGTTTTTATTTTCTTTATACGTGATAGTGCGTTTAATCACCACAAGAAAAATCACAGCAAAAAGCCCACCCATTACAGGTGATATAACCCAACTTGAGACAATTTTAGCTAATTCCATCCATTTGACTACTTCCATGCCACCTGCCACAACTCCAGCCCCTAGCACACCGCCTACAAGAGAATGTGTCGTAGAAACAGGTGCGCCTAGCAATGTAGCCAAATGCAACCATATCGCCGAAGACAGCAAAGCACCAAGCATAAGCACTACAAATACTTGAGAATCTCGCACGCTTTGAGGATCAATAATACCAGATTTAATTGTATCTACCACATCTGCTCCAGCCACAATAGCACCAAACGCCTCAAAAAAAGCAGCAATAAGTATCGCACCCAAAAGTGTAATAGCATTAGAACCAACTGCGGGACCAACATTGTTTGCCACATCATTAGCACCTATATTCATCGCCATATATGCCCCAATCACTGTCGCAAATGCCAAAAGCGTAATATGTTGCGTTGCACCAAAAACACTTGCTATGATACATACAACAATAAAAAACACAAGCACAATTGTAATCTTTAAACTATCTCTGATATTTCTTTGTGTAGCTTTTTCTATATGTTTTATGGTTTTTATATCCATGAATAAATAACCCCTTTTTGTGACTTGTAGCAATTTATAATCAAACAAAAAGCTACATCCGATTCTACAGAATTTTTTCAGAATCTACACTATAAAATACTAAGATACACTAAAGAGTAAAAATAAAAGTAACCTTTTGTAATATTATTTTATTTAGTTGCAAAATTTTTAGCAAAGTTTTAAAAAAATTTACTATATAATTGCGAGTACAAAGCTTTGAGCTATTCAAGCTTATATCGTAAATGACCACAACCCTTAACAAATCTTTAAGAAAGGACATACCCTAATGAAAGCACAAATCGTCAGCGATGAATTGTTACAAAAAGCACAAGAGCGACTCGAATATCTACAATCTCTCCCTGCTCATAACCAAGATAGAAATCTTATCCAAGAACTAGAATCTAAAGGATTCTCAAGAAGAGATTTTATGAAATGGGCAGGAATGATGACCGCAGCTCTCTCCTTACCAGCAAGCTTTACGCCACTAGCAGCAAAAGCCGCAGAAGTTGCCAACAGAATCCCTGTGGTATGGTTACATATGGCAGAATGCACCGGCTGTAGTGAAAGTCTTTTGCGAAGCGATGCACCAAGCATAGATTCTCTAATCTTTGATTATATTAGTCTTGATTATCACGAAACCGTGATGGCAGCAGCAGGACATCAAGCTAGTAAATCATTACATGATGCTGTGCATAAGGGTGGCTACATTCTTATGGTAGAAGGTGGCATACCTGAAGGGAAAAGTGAGTTTTATCTCACAATAGGAGCACAAGCTACAACAGGTGCGCAAGAGGCTAGAGAAGCAGCACAAAACGCAGTAGCAATTTTTGCCATTGGCACATGCTCTAGCTTTGGTGGTGTGCAAGCTGCATATCCAAATCCTACAAATGCCCAACCACTCTCAAAAATCACTAATAAACCTGTGATTAATGTCCCTGGTTGCCCACCGAGTGAAAAAAATATCGTGGGTAATGTTTTACATTATATTCTCTTTGGCACACTCCCAAGCCTTGATGCGTATAATCGCCCAACATGGGCTTATGGACTTAGAATCCATGACTTATGTGAAAGACGCGGACGATTTGATGCTGGACAATTTGTAGAATCTTTTGGCGATGAAGGTGCTCAAAAAGGTTATTGTTTGTATAAAGTGGGATGCAAAGGTCCTTATACATTCAATAACTGCTCCAAACTTCGCTTTAATCAGCACACAAGTTGGCCTATTCAAGCAGGACATGGTTGTATAGGTTGTAGTGAGCCAAATTTCTGGGATACAATGCGCCCATTTGAAGAGCCTATCGGTAATAGACTCTATGCTACGAGTTTTGATGGACTAGGAGCTGATAAAACAGCTAATAATATTGGTGGTGTAATCCTTGGTGTGGCGGCTGTAGGTATAGCTGCTCATGCTGTAGTTAGTGCCATAAAGAAAAAACAAGATTAATCTTTAGGAGAGAATGATGACAAAACGAATTGTAGTTGATCCAATCACAAGAATCGAAGGACACTTGAGAATAGAAGTCATTGTCGATGAAAACAATGTTATAAAAGATGCGTTTTCTAGCTCGACACTTTGGCGTGGGCTAGAAACAATCGTAAGAAATCGCGATCCAAGAGATGCTGGTTTTTTAATGCAAAGAATCTGCGGAGTTTGCACTTTCTCACATTATAAAGCTGGAATTGTTGCGGTAGAAAAAGCATTGGGTATCACACCTCCACTTAATGCTATTCTCACACGAACACTTATGAATATAGCACTCTTTTTGCACGATCATGCTGTGCATTTTTACACCCTACATGGATTGGATTGGTGTGACATTACATCAGCTCTCACAGCTAATGAAAAAAAGGCTTCAGAACTTGCTTTTAAATACACAAAAAATCCAATTTATACTGGGGAAGATGAACTAAAAGCCGTAAAAGAGCGCGTGAGCAATTTTGTCAAACAGGGTAGCTTAGGACCATTTGCGAATGCGTACTGGGGACACAAAACCTATAGATTCACACCAGAGCAAAACCTCATTGTGCTTTCGCACTATTTACGACTTTTGGAAGTCCAACGCGTAATCGCTCAAATGATGGCAATCTTTGGTGCTAAAAATCCACATCCACAAAGTCTCACCGTTGGTGGAGTAACTTGTATTATGGATATTACTGATCCATCTAGACTTGGTGAATGGCTCACAAAATATAAAGAGGTAGCGGATTTTGTTAATCGTGCTTATTGGGCAGACATCATTATGGCAGCAGAAGCCTACAAGGGTGAAGATTCTGTGCTTAAAGGTTGTGGTCTCACAAACTTCCTAAGCTTCCAAGAGATTCAAGTAGGACATGATGAGTGGCTACTAAGTAGCGGTATTGTCAAAAATGGCGATCTTAGCAAAGTTTATGAAGTAGATACTGACAAAATTACTGAGGATGCTACACACTCTTGGTATAAAGATAATGGTCCATTGCACCCATATGATGGTGAAACAAATCCGAGCTACACAGGATTTGTCGATGGCGTATCTATAGGAATTGATGGCAAAGAAATCAAAACTCCACTCATCAATGAAAATGGGAAATATTCTTGGATTAAATCTCCTCGCTATGATGGCGAACCTATGGAAGTGGGACCTCTAGCAAGCGTGGTTGTAGGATATGCAAAGAAAAATCCTTACATTACAGCTGTTGTTGATGAATTTCTAGCAAAAACTGGGCTTACTCCAGCTCATCTATTTAGCACATTAGGACGCACTGCCGCAAGAGCAATTGAATGCAAGGTTATTGCAGATTATGGTATTAAGGCATTTAATGCGCTTGTTGAAAATCTAAAAACCGATAAAAATACTTGTGCGCCTTATAGCATTGACAAAGAAAAAAGCTACAAAGGGCATTTTATTGGTAATGTTCCACGCGGTATGTTAAGCCACTGGGTAAGAATAGAAAATGGCGTGATCAAAAACTATCAAGCGGTAGTCCCAAGCACTTGGAATGCTGGACCAATCGATCAAAATGGTAAAAAAGGACCTTATGAGATGAGTCTTATTGGCACCAAGATTCAAGATCTTACGCAACCATTGGAAATTATTCGCCATATCCATTCATTTGACCCATGTATTGCATGTGCAGTGCATGTTATGGATACCAAAGGCAATAAACTTAGCGAGTACAAAGTTCAGCCTTCTGCTTCAGGATTGCGCTAGAAAGGAGACACTATGCTAGATACTATTTCTTTTGAAAAAAAAGAGTTTCATGTCCATAAAGAATTCTCGGGACTTGCGAGAATCTTTCATTGGATTAGAGCCTTTAGTATATTTTTACTCATTGCAACCGGGTTTTATATCGCATATCCATTTTTACATGCAGTGGGATCATATGAGGTGGTTACTATTGGTGATCCAGAAGTTGCATCAAATAATGTCAATGCATTTGTAGGCTATCTCAACGCTTATATGCGAAGTTTCCATATCATTTTGGGATTTTGTTTGATTGCTATCTCATTTTTTAGGGTGTATTTGTTTTTCTTTGACAAAGAATCTAAGCCTGAACGCACATCATTTCGACAGGCTATATCACCAAAATGTTGGATTGAGCAAATTAAAGTCTATCTTTTTATCGGTAAGCATCCTCATATTGATGGCGCATATAATCCTTTGCAATTTGCCACATATTTCTTACTCGCAATCCTTGTATTACTTATATCACTAAGTGGCGTGGTGTTGTTTTATAACTCCTATGATGACGGATTGGGCGCAGTATGCAAAATACTTTTTATGTGGTTTGAGAAAATGTGTGGAGGCTTATCAAATGTGCGTAACCTCCACCATATCCTTACTTGGGCATTTATGATATTTATTCCTATCCATATTTATATGGCGGTTTGGAATTCAATCAAATATCCGAATGGTGGTGTAGATGCGATTGTAAGTGGTATGCGTTATACCGATGATGTGAAAGTGTGAAAACTTGAAAATTCTCATACTTGGCATTGGTAATATTTTGTTTGGAGATGAAGGTATTGGCGTTCATCTCTCCAACTATCTAAAGGTGAATTATACCTTTACCCCTAGCGATCCATCTAACCCAGTAGAAGTAGAAATTGTCGATGGTGGGACTTTGGCACAGATGCTTATTCCACTTATTACCTCATATGATAAAGTCCTTATTCTTGATTGTGTAAGTGTAGATGGTGCGGAAATTGGGGATGTCTATGCCTTTGACTTTGATGATGTCCCAAATATCATTACTTGGGCAGGAAGCGCACACGAAGTCGAAATGCTCCAAACACTACGCCTCGTAGAAATCAATGGGGATTTGCCACCTGTTCATATCATTGGTATTGTGCCTGAAGTCATAGGTGAGGATACCGCCTTTGATCTAAGCCCCAATGTCAAAGAGGGTGCTAAACTTATGGAATCTCAAGCCATTGCTTATCTTGCAAAAAATGGAGTATGTGCTACCAAAACAAATCATCGTGATCTCCAAGAAATCGCTAACCTTTCTTTCCGCGGATTCTAAACTCTAAAACATTCTAGTAAGGTTATGTATGACACAATATTATGATTTCTCTTTTTCTTTACAACCACCTGTGTTTTCTCCTACACAAATCTTTTTTACACAAATTTTATCTACACAAGCACAGATTATCGCTCGCCAACATCTCGCAGATACAAGCCATACGCAATCCATAAATAAAGACACTACACAATCTCCTGAAAAAATCTATGCGTATGGATTTTATGCAAATCCAGATTTTACAAAAGATCCAAAACCAACATTACATTTTATCATACACACCAACCAAACACAAGCCCTCCTTGATTTTGCAGAATCTATTGCCACAACTCTACCACTTTCGCTTAGTTTTTCATTTATTGACTTGCAAGTGTGTGATTCACTGCAATCACACCAACCAATCACAATCCCAGAATATGAAGCACAAACACATTTTTACACCGCCACACAAACACAAGATTTCCTCTCCAGTGAGCATTTTGGGGACTTTGATCTTTTTACCTTTGCCAAACCCCTTATGCACACACAAGACATTTCTTCCTACCTCACGACTATATTTCATAATCTCAAATCCAACAAAAGCGTAGTGCTTGACACAGCTAGAGGTTTTAAGGAATGCTCCCTCACGCCATTTAAAGACACGGCACAATCACTTTGTGTGATGTGTGATATATCTAGTCTCAAAACATTTTTTAAAATCCATACAGCACAAATTGATATCCTCGCTTCGTTTGAAAAGCCATTTGTGTCCCTAGCACCAAAAGAGGTTTTTGCAGATAAATTCCCCTTAGATTCTCGTGGGCTTATGCTCACTGCTTTGCCTTATGATGCGGTTTTGCAGCTTATGAGTGCTTTATTGCTACGTGAAGAGATCACACACTTTTTTTTACGCGATACAGATATGACCCCTACGCGTGTATTTTCACACACGCCTAGAAATTTACACACGCTTTGTGTGAGCGAAAGTGGCTTATTTATCGATACAGCACAAACTCAATGTGATTTTAAAACTCTTTTACATACCAATCTTGCTCATCACATACACCAACCACACGATGATTCTAAACCTACTTCAAGTGTGGTATTTTACATAAGTTCTAAACACCCAAGTGCGATTTTACTTCGGACTGGAGAAAACTTTAAACAACTTTTAGATACAACTTTTGAAGCAAATCCACAATGTCTTATAGAATCTATTCGCACTCATTACAAAAATGGATTAGAATTAGTAGAAAACTTTACAAAAAAACTCAATACTCCACTTTTTGCAGACTTCACAACCACCTCCATACGCACAGATAATCTCACGCATATTTTTGGTATCGCTGCCCTGCTTTTGGGTATGCACCCAAACACTACGCTTAATGAAGAGACATTGTTGCAGACTTTGCCCCATGCCTATGATTCACTCCTTGCGTGTGCCAATCAATTTTTACGATCCAAGGGACCAAGGATTGATTACATTCTCTTACGCGATACAGATAATACGCTCACGCTAGACTACCCTAGAATCTTCCGATCTTCGATGAGTTTTAAATGTGCAGATATGGAAAATGTCATCTTAGCCTATGGCTTTATCGATAGTTTTTGTGAGTTTCTTGCTACGCTTGTGCGTGATGTGCAAACAAATTATGCCTTTGGCGAAAATCTTGAGGTTTTATTGTGTGGTGATGTATTTGGGCAAAGCATATTTTTGGAGCGAATCTTGGGATTTCTACCAAAAAATATCACACTCACTCTCCCA
The DNA here is from genome assembly GCF_900198655.1 of Helicobacter equorum. Taxonomy (GTDB): domain Bacteria; phylum Campylobacterota; class Campylobacteria; order Campylobacterales; family Helicobacteraceae; genus Helicobacter_F; species Helicobacter_F equorum. The sequence goes on from NZ_FZPO01000001.1 coordinate 35,937, forward strand.
CAAGATGGCTTTTTGGATTATGACTGATAATTATAAAAATTTTCGTAATGTAGGTATATGATAATACAAATGATACTTGCCTCTCATATACTGCACATAAGGTTTAAGCTCTTGTTTAGAAATACCATTCCCATACCCACCGCTTACGCACAAAAGCTCAAAGATTCGCTTAAAACACCATTTTATATTGCGTGCATAAAATTCCTGTAAAACGACAAGATCTTGTGTATTATGATTGTGTGTTGTATCTTGCTTTTTACTTTCCTCGAGATACATGATAAAAAATTGCAAGATCCTTATCCAGCTTTCAAAAGATTTTCGTCTCTTGTTTGCATCCATCGCTCCTCGAGTTGTCGAAGTAGGCGAAAGAAAATAATAATACCACGGCACAAAACTTACATACACATTTTGTGCAAAAAGTATGCTTTGTGTGCAAAATGGCACATCTTCATACAATATACTCTCGATAAATCGCAAACGATGTTTGCATAAAAATGGTGCTCTATATACAAACATACATGCAGTCGTTACAAAACCTCTAGGATTATGTTGCATAAGTTCGGTTGGAATATACACTCTAGATTCGCGTATGCGTGAAAAAATCTTATAATCATGGACTATAGCCTCTGTAGATTCTTGTGCAACATAATGATTGTTATACACACATATATCTACATCATTATGCTCAAAGTCTGTGATAATTATCTCTAAAGCATTGGGCGAAATATAATCATCAGAATCTACAAACATCACATAATCCACTACTGGAATATTTAGAAGCTGTGTATACATCACATCTTGCAATGTAGCTTGCACTTCTTCTACCAAAGCACCGCCTCTGTCTAAAATATCAAGTGCTTTATTGCGGACACTAGCCTGACCATTGTTAAAAACCGCATCGACAAAAATAATCCTCTTATCTTTTGATTGATATGTAAGACATATTTCACGGCTAGAATCTGTGCTTGCGTCATTAACAAGCACAATCACAAAATTTTCATAGCTTTGAGCAATAATAGAATCTAAACATCGTATGAGATAGGACTCCACATTATACACAGGCACGACTATTCCGATACATTGTTGCTTATTTTCTGACATAGGTTGCGTATGTTGTTTGCCTCCTAGCATTTCTTCCCATAAAGATGTGATGGCTTCCTTGCTAAAATATTCTTGCACTCTCTTTTTGGCATACAATCCAAATGTGCTCCGTAAATTCTCATCACACATAAGCTTGTGAAGTTTATGTGCATAATCTTGCACATCATTATCCGCCACAAGATAGCCCGTGCGAGAATCCACGATAATATCACTAGGACCAGTAGCGACATCAAAGGCTATGGCAGCTAAGCCATATGATCCAGATTCTATAAGCACCATACCAAAACCTTCATAATGACTACTCATCACATAAATACTTGCACTAAGATACATAGATTCTATATCTGTTGTAAAAGGACATAAAACAATGCCCTGTTCTAAATTTTTGGCTTGTATTTTGGCTTGTATTTGCTCTTTTATAGCACCATCACCAACGATATAAAGCTTCCACCCACTTGCACCATCCATTTGTGATACTTGCTCCCAAATATCTATAAGACGCAAAAATCCCTTTTGATCACCATTATCCATTCTGCCTACACTTAGGACAATTTTTTGCGAATAGTCCGTGCATTGTATGGGAGTTGTAGGAAGAAAATTAGGAATAACCTTGATATGCTTATGAAAAGAACGATATAGAGCAATTTCAGCATAAGAGAGCAACACAAGTGTGTCAAAGTAATTGTTACGTTTATTATATCTTGTAAAATTCGTATGCAAAATCTTAATATACTTAGTGTTTTTATGCTTTAAAAATGGCGTATATGTCCAATCATTAGCAATCACATAATCCACACGATGACACCACCACACACGCATACTTAGCACAAACTTAAAAATATTTTTGATATAGAATCTCTTAAGTGCATTTGTATCTTTGAGCCTCCCCTCACTTAGTGGATAAAAAAACCTAACACGCACCCTCTCATCTATCGTATAAGGTAAAACAGGGTTTGCTCGAAAAAAACTCACAATCTCCACGCTATGTCCTAATTGCACAAACAAATTGGCGAGATTCACCACCACGCGTTCGGCACCACCAATAATGCTAATATCACCAATAGTAAGCAAAATACTAGAATGTGTAGTAGGGGGAGTTTGAAAAATATTTTGTGAATTTCTACAATTTAGGTGTATAGACACTTTGGCACGACAAAACCCCACAACAGCACCCAAAAAAATAAACAATACTTCTAAAATGTTGGGATACAAGACATCAAAAAAACCTTGTGTGCATATCCCTACAAGACATACAAAAGCCCATAATGGCACAAAGTCTCTTGTGCTATCTTTGGCATTACTAGCTAATTGTTTATAACATGTATAAAAAACAAATCCCAAAAAAACCAAAATCGCTACAAATCCTATGATTCCATAGCAAAATAACATACTCACAGCAAAGTTATGAGGGCTATTATATCCATTGTGTTTTGGATTATCAACAGACACATACATTCTATTTGCTTGTTTATCTGTATGCACTTCGTAGTATTGCCAGAGATATTCTCCTATTTGAAACACCCCCACAATGCGTGGTGTAAATGGCGAATCTAAAAATGCTTCAAAAGTAGATTTACTCATTGCTATGCGTGAAAGTGATGAGTGCTCCCAAAAAAACTCTGCCTCACCATTTTTAGTGCTTTGAGGATTACACGCAAAAAACCCATTAAAGCACAACTTATCATATTTACCCATTTCCACAACAGGTGTCTGAATCACTTCCCAAAAATTATCAATCATATGTGCAAAATTATACCGATCAGGAAGCGTTTTTGTCTGCGTATAGATTCCACCCAAAGCCAAAACCCCAACAATAAAAACCAAAGGTAAAATCTTGCCCTTATGCCTATAACGCCACACCACAAATGGCACAAACATCATCACAAGCGAGGCGACCAAAAAACTCCGCTCACCATTAGCAAACATAGCTCCTAATGTGAGGATAACCCCAAGCACACACAATATCTTTAAGACCTTATGCTTACAAGCTACCACCCCGCTAATACACAATGCCATAGGAGCCAAAAGCCAAATATTGTATGTAAAGACCGCCTTAAAACCAAATGGCACACGATGAGTTCTAAAGTCATATCGCCAAAACTCTACCAAACTCGCAACAACATTTACCATACACAACAACCCAAAAATACCAAACAAAATTAACACATTGCGTCGCTTCGCATAGCGGACATACAAAAACACTATCACAAATAACACAAGATACTTGATAATATGCGTATTTACAGATCCAAAAACCTTGCCAAAACTTCGAGGCATAATCTCATCAAAATAACTAAGAAGTCCCAAAACAATCACCACACCAAAGCTTATAAGTGGTATGCCTAATAAGCGCAAATCATCTCTCAACGCAAAACGCTTATAAGCAAAAATAATATACAAAAGTCCGCCTATTTGAAAAAATCCCTGTGTTTTAAAATTTACACCCAAATCAAGCCCAAAACCATACAAGCAAAGCCCTATACCAAACAACACAAGCACAAATTCTTCATAATAACGAGACATAAAAGAAAAAACCTTATTTCTCACAATACTTTGCATTTTTTGCATACGCATAACTACCTCAAAACCAAAATTTAAAGCTAAAATTCTATCTAAAAAATCCTTAGGAGCATACTATGCACTCTATCTTATTTGTTTGTTTAGGTAACATCTGCCGATCGCCACTTGCAGAGGGGATCGCGCGTGAAATGATTAAGCAAAAAAATCTCGCTATCAAAGTAGATTCTGCTGGGACAAGTGGGTGGCATATCGATGAAGCACCTTGTGAAGGATCGCGATTGGTAGCCAAAAAACACGGCTTTAGTATCGATGATTTACGTAGCAGACGCCTAAGCGTGTATGCTGATGATTGTTTTGATCTCATCATTGCTCTAGATTCTCAAAATTATCGCGACATTCTCGCACTAGGCTTTGATACATCAAAAGTTCGCAAGTTAGGGGATTATGGATTGGGAGGTGCTGATGTACCCGATCCTTATACATACAAAGATATGGAAGGCTTTGAAGCGGTGTATGCGATGATAGCTAAAGGTGTGGGTAATATTTTGACAAATATCTAAGCCTCATTTAATCCACGCTGAAGTAAAATCGCCACCAAAAAAGCTAAATGTATTAAAGGGATATAATGCAATTATTCTCACATATCAGAATAACAACACGCTGTATATATATAAATCTGTGCTTTCTTGCTTGTATGCATACGAGTTTGGCTCTAGGGTTTGGCTCTATGGGACAAGTTTCTAGCTCCATAGGCGGTGCAGGTGTAGCACTCAAAAACTCTGCGTGGGGTATCTACTACAATCCTGCACTTCTTGGTGCAGACAGACGCACCAAAATCGGTTATAGCTTTGGCGCACAACTAAAAGAACAAAATATTTTAGAAATCGCAACCAATATCAGTGGATTATCAAAGATTGGTAGCACACTTGGTGATAAACTCTTAGGTGGTGCGGTGGCTGGTGGTGCAGTGAGTATCAATGGACAATCTGTGGGCGGGGTGTTTGGTGATACATTGCAAAACCTCTTTGGTGGATCAACAACGATTGATTCAACTGCTATTAGTAAGCTTGGTAGTTCTATAGGACTCAGTAGCAGTACTTACAATGACTTAGAAGCACTTGGCACAGCTCTAAAGGGCAATAGTGATGCAGCAGGAAAACTCAAAAATGAACTTTTAGATGCCGCAAATAAGGCTGGTGCACCATCACTGCTCACTGGAATCTTATCAAGTATCGATCCAGGTAATATTGGCGAACTTCTAACTTCTATCAAAAGTGGCAATGTTAATTTTGAGGATATTATAAAAAACACAGGGGGAATCACTATACCAAAAGGTGCAGATTCAGATATGGATCAGCTCATTTCTGCGTTTGAAACAATGAAAAAGGCGATAGAAGGCAATGAAATAAGCATAACCTCACAAAATGGCTTAGTGCTACAAATCGGTGGTAGGCAACCCACAAGAAAACTAGAAGCCGATGGCATAGGTGAAGTAAGCGTGCAAGAAAGCGATAATGGACGCGGTGCAGTGGCTATAGGTATCTTGCCCCAAGTTTTTGCAAGTATTTCCGCACAAATCGATCCAAATCATAGGCGATTAATCGTAGGTATCGGCTCTGGATGTGATCCTAAAACCGGTGCTAACTGCACCTTTATAGAAGCGACACCTGGAGGGAATGGTGTGTCACTAAAAGTTTTGGGAACTGCTCAACCCCCTCCACCAAGTGGGCTTGATGACTACAACAAGAGCTCTATCCTCACAGGCAACCATACACCCTATGGAGTTGTGTTAGGACTTGTAGAAATACCCATAGCCTATGGACATACTTTTTATACCCGCTCAGGTGATATCAATGTCGGGATTGCACCCAAATTTATCCTCGCTTCTGCCTATCGCTACAATACACCCATTAGCTTCACTGATCCAAAACTTGATGTCAAGTTTGATACAAATACAATCCAAATGACACAAACCTTTGGACTTGATTTAGGTGTGCTCTATACCCCTGCCTTTTTGCCTAATCTCAACATAGGCTTAGTCGCTAAGAATCTCAATGCGCCAAAAATCAATCTAAGTGGAAGTGATGGGTATGTGCGATTGACCCAACAAGTGCGCGCAGGTGTAAGCTATGAAATGCTAAACTTCCTAACTCTAGCGCTTGATGTGGATGTATTGCCTAATGACACGCTCTCAATCGTAAATCCAAAAAGCCAAATGCTTGGCGGTGGTATCCTCGCGGATTTTGCATTTATTGATTTTCGTATCGGTGCTATGCGTGATCTCTATAGCAAGGCAGGAGAAGGCACGATCCTTACAACGGGTGTGAATCTCTTTGGATTCCTTGATGTGAGCGTGCAATATGGACTAGGCAAAAATGTTACACTCTATGGCTTTAATGTTTCAAACTATATGGCATTTCGTGTGGGTGGGCAGTTTAGCTTCTAAATTATGAAAGGAAACCCTATGCAACAATCTTTAGAATCTAACCCTACACTTAACCCAAAAAGTGTCGCGGTAGCTAAACGCATACTCTCAGCAAATGACAAAAAAGCCAATGAATTACGAGAGTTTTATAAAGAGCATAATCTCTATGTGCTAAATTTTATGAGTTCTCCGGGTAGTGGCAAAACGACATTTTTAGAATCCCTAAGTGCATGTGAGGATTTTAGATTCTGTGTGTTAGAGGGAGATTTGCAAACAAATCGCGATGCGCAACGCTTAGAGCAAAAAGGGGTGAGTGCCTATCAGATCACCACTGGCGAGGCGTGTCATCTCGAAGCAGTGATGGTAGAGCAAGGCTTAATAGAGCTTGCGAAGCGTTGTGATGTGCAGACATATGATTTTTTGGTAATCGAAAATGTAGGCAATCTCGTGTGTCCAGCAAGCTATGATTTAGGTGCAGCGCTTAATGTGGTCTTTCTCTCGACACCAGAGGGTGATGATAAGATTCTCAAATATCCAAGTATGTTTTTGTGTGCGGATGTCGTAGTGGTTTCTAAAGCGGATTTGTGTGAGGTGTTTGGATTTAATATAGAGCGTGTGAGAGAGGATCTCGCACGATTAAAAAAAGATGTGCCACTCTTTTTACTTGATAGCCGAGATAGTGCAAGTGTAAGCACACTCAAGGACTTTTTTATCCAATGCAAAAATAAGGGGCTATATAGTAAGCATATTTTTTGATAGCTTAGCCTCTGTCTAAAACTTCTTAAAGTGCGTGAGGCAAAAGAGAAATTTATAAACTTGCAACCCAAAACGCGAAATTTCACGCGTGATTTTTGTCAATCCTTTGGCTTTGATGTCAGCCCTATCAGTAATATCTGTTGATGTTTTATCTTCTGCTAACAAATAGGGCATACTTACCAAAATCCAAACTTTATGAATATAAAACATATCCATATAATCATCTACAGGAAATACCCATTTTCGAGCATATGCAAGAAATTTTTTTGCACCAGAAGGCGTGAGATAATATCCTTGCGCACCGGAGCAAATGTGTGTAGTTGAAACGATATGAGGCATACTTGTAGATTTATATGATTTGAGTGTGTATAGCGTCATAAGTCGCACATACTCATAATTACTTTGCATAATCTCCAACACGCCTTGTGCAAAATATTCACTAAAACATACATCATCTTCTAGAATAATACAAGGTTTATCTTCTTGCACACATTTGTGCCAAAGTGTATAATGCGATGCAAAACACGCCAATTCACCCTCGCTAAGCACCTTGCCTCGTAGCAATATACACAAGCGATGATTGTAGTGCTTTTCAAATCGTTTATGTTCTTTGGCTTTTGCATCGATTGCCTCAAAAAATTCAAACTCTAACACCTCACGCAAATGAGGATGAGTAGCTAGCAATGTAGCTATTCTTGAATGCATTGCCCTATAGCGATCCTTGGATCGTTTGAGATTGATGATGAAAATTTTTAGCATATACTCTCTTATTGTGAATTTCACTTAGCGGTTAGCTTCTTGTAATTCTCGCTCTTCTTCTTGCATAGATTCTATAATCTCTTCATAAAGCTTGAGACTTTCATATGCGGCTTGTTCATCTATTTTGTTCATCACAAAGCCAATATGCAACAACACCCAATCTCCAACCGCTAATTCTCCATCAAACAAATCCAATCGTGCCTCACGCTTGACACCTAGTGTATCGACCATAGCGACATTAGCAACTCTATCTATTGAATCTACTTTAGAAGGTATAGCAAGACACATTATGTATTCCTTGTATCAAAAATAATGCTGGATTCTAACACAACTTTATTTGATTTTTTGTAAACCTATATGAAAAGAAGAAAAGTTACAAAAATATATACAAGCAAATAGATTCATCATAGTGAATCTATTTGCAAAAAGTCTAAAGCATAGACACACTAAAATGTATGTGTTGCATAGAAAAATATATGGCTACGATCATCGGTGCGGTTTTCCTCCAATGGACTCCCTACACCTACACCAGCAAATGGATTATATCCTGCTTTTGTTGTATCACTAAACCACTCGATCTTGCCACCGACTTGAAAATCCTCGCGAATTTCATAGCCTAAATTTAGTGCTACACTCTGCTCTGCGCTTCGAAGAGAGTTCGTCCCTCGTGCTAATACTTGCCAATTATATGCGCCATAAGTTGCACCCACATACCCATAGCCTGTGAAAGCATCTTTGGCAACCATATCTGAAAGGCTTTGTCCTATATCATATGCTCCAGCTGTCCAAAAATCTACGACCGAAAGCACAGGGTTACCATAACGTCCGATAAGTTCATTAGCATTGCCAAAATTTTTGTAAATCCCTACACCAAAGTTGAAGGTATTCACATCAAAGTGTTGATTAATCCAAAGTGTCGCTGAACTTGCATTAATCACGCCCCAATCACGCCCTGACATACCGCCATCAAAGCTACTCAATGCCTGCGGGAAAAGCGTGCGCACACGAGTTAATGATCTAAAACCAAAAAGCTGAAAATCTGTATTTGTATCATATGTGAGACTAACGCCCGGTGCAATTACCTTGCTATCAACATAATATGAAAATACCGAGGTTTTAAATCCACCAAAGCTAAGATCAATCCCTGTAGCAAAAATATCTTTTTTTAGTCCATGCACACGATAAAAATCTAAAAACCATTGATTGTACGCAAACGCTCTTCCATTAGACCAAAAACCCCATAGCTTAAATGCACCTGATTGGATATACCCTTCAGCACCTTGATTATATCCACTAAAGTACTCACCTACTTTGCCAGACTGATAACGACCTGCCTTGAGGTAAAGATGTGTGCTTTCATAGCTTAGGTAAGCATTTTGAATCATATAATTTTGCACTCTATTTTTATCCCAGCTATACCCAAAATATGAAGCCTGCACCGGAGAAGCATTAAAGCTATAACCATCATCTGCAAACCCTTGTGTAGAATCAAATACCAAACCTGCCAAACTTCCACCTAATCCAAATGCAAATCCAGATCCAAGGTCTGTCTTGAGATTGAGTTGAGAAAATAGCGTCGTGAAACTATCTGTAGGAGCTCTTCCTATAGCTACATTTGGCACACCATTATCAAAACCCCATTTTGTAAAAGTCTCTGCTGACCCACTTACCACATAATCAAAGGCTTGCGCACTCCCACATACCAACACCAAACCAAACAAACTTTTTTTCATTCGTACCTTCCTCGCTGTGATCGTTGTTGTAAAAAATCACGGAAATTTCATTATAACATAAACCCTCGTGAAATGTAGATTCTGTTTGCGCAATAGGGATTTGTGTATATGGATCGATAGAAATTGCACTACGCGATAAGAAAATCAAGTGCTGCCATACGCACACATACACCATTTGTTACTTGCTCAAGCACCTTGGATCGAGAATCTTTAAGCACCTCATCATCAATATCAATATTGCGATGCACAGGTCCAGGGTGGAGAATGATACAAGGATTATCGCCTAGAATCTCTTTAGTAACACAAAAGCGTGATGCATAATCTTTTAGCGACCCATAAATAACCTGATCGTGACGCTCTGTTTGGGTGCGTAGGCTCATAATAACATCAACTTCTTGTGCTATGGCTTTGAGATTATGACTTGTGCGTAGCGGAGTCTGAGGCAAAAAATGTGGTGGTGCTACAAGAACTACTTCCATACCAAAACGCGTAAGTAATTCGATATTGCTATTTGCCACGCGAGAATTTATTACATCACCAACAATCGCTATTTTTTTACCTTTTATAGAATCTAGTGGTGCAAAAGAAGCGATAGTATCTGCATTTTTAAGAGTTTGTAATTCGTCTAAACCAAAATGTTCAATAATAGTCAAAAGATCCAAAAGTGCTTGAGTAGGGTGAGAATGCGCTCCATCACCTCCACTAATGATAGGACAATTTACATGCGCACTAAGATAATATCCTGCTCCTGCATTTTTGTGGCGTATGATAATCGCATCTGGATTCATTGCATTGAGATTAGCTGCAGTATCTGAAATCGTCTCACCCTTAGAAGTCGAGCTACGCGATACATCAAGGCGCAAAATATCACCGCCAAGGTTTTTTACCGCTAATTCAAAGCTTGAGAGGGTGCGCGTGGAGTTTTCAAAAAAAATGGTGATAATATTTTTGTGTTTTAATGGTTGGTGTGTGGGAGTTTTTGACATAAGGCGTTGCTTGTAATGCAAGGCATTATGAAAAAGAGTGATAATCTCTTGTGTGCTAAAATCGCTCGTGCGGATTAGGTGGCGTATGTTAGACATACAAACTCCTTTTAGATTCACTATTTGTAAGATTTACTTTCGGACTTAAACTCTGAAAATAAAATCGCATTATACTCTTTTTGGATTGCTTTATAATTTGGTAAAAGTGTGTCATTGAGTTTGCTAAATGGATATAGGTGGACATTTTTACCTTGTGTAGAATGTGTATAGATGAGTTCAGATTCTATATTGTCAAAAATAATCTTGCCTTCTTTGGTTTTATGAAGACTAAGCCCAATGAGAGCTCCAATATTTTTTGCCAAACCCTTTTGTCCGGAAATAAAGTTCCCCAAACTATATACAACAAATGTATTATCCATAATTTCAATAGGTTGGATAACATGAGGATGATTGCCGATGATAATATCTACACCATTGTTAGCAAGTAAGCGTGCAAACTCGCGTTGCTCTTTGCTAGGAGTTGTTTCATACTCTATCCCCCAGTGCATAGATACAATAAGCACATCTACCTTATCACGCACCGCTTTAATATCTTCAAGAAGCATTTGTTTAGTATAAACATTAACAAGATATTCCTTACCCTCTGGCACAGGAATACCATTTGTCCCATAAGTATATGCAAGCATAGTATATGTGATGCCATTTTTGCGCATTATGCGGGGCGTAGCGCGTGATTGCTTACTTTCATAACTTCCTGCAGTAAGTAAATCACCGATACTATGCTCTTTTGTCCGCCAATACTCTAGCATAGCACGCACACCTTTTTCACCTCGATCAAGCGTATGATTATTTGCAAGACTTACAAGATTAAATCCCAAAGCCAACATTGCATCGCCAAATTCTTGTGGAGAATTAAAATTTGGATATGTGCTAAGCCCAAGTTGTGTGCCACCTAAAATTGTTTCTTGATTATAAAATCTTATATCATAGGATTCTACAAATGGTGCGATAGATTCTAACATTGGGGTAAAATCATAACGATCTTGCTTTAAAGCATCATCATATACGCTCTTATGCAAGAGTGCATCACCAACCATAACAATCTTTAGTGAATCTGATGCCACTAGATGTATAACGCAACACACAACTAAAAAAAAGATCTTTTTCATCACTATCCTTACAATCTCAATAATGCTATAATGCTTACAATTATAACACACTAAAGACCAAAGCTTTACTTTTTGGAAACACCGCATAGAAGTTTAATAGAAGTTTAAAAATATTTTAACTTCTATTTAGAAAAATATGTAAGACTAGGTAATGTTACACTTAAATCACCTAAGGAGGCAATTATGGGAACAATCACTCTCACTAACAACCAAACAAACGAAAGTTTTGAATTTGAGCTTATTGATTGTAATCGCGGACCCCAAGCAGTAGATTTTTCTAAGCTTTTTGAGCGCACAAACATTTTTAGCTACGACCCTGGTTATGGTAGCACAGCAGGATGCAAAAGCACAATAAGCTATATTGATGGTAAAAATAGCCAATTGCTTTACAAAGGCATCCCTATCGAAGATATTGTAGAAAAATATCGCTTTACTGATGTGTGCAAATTGCTTCTCACAGATTCACTACCAAAAGACAAAACGCAATCTGATGAATTTGATTTAGAGTTGCGCCATAGAGCATTTTTGCACGAAGGACTTGTGAATATATTCCAAGCTTTCCCAGATAACGCACATCCTATGGCAAACCTAAGCTCTGCAGTCGCAGCGCTATCGACTTTTTATTTTGAGCATAGAGATATGCACAAAGAAGAAGATTATCAAATAATGGCACGCCGTATCATTGCTAAAATCACAACACTTGTAGCATTTTCTTATCGTAATTCAATCGGCGCACCTTTTATTTATCCAGACATTAATCGCTCATATGTTGAGAATTTCCTCTATATGCTTCGCGCATACCCATATGGCAAACTTAAACACACACTCAAAGGTGAGCAAGAAATCACGCCATTAGAAATTGAAGCACTTGATAAAATCTTTAGTCTACATGCAGATCACGGACAAAATGCCTCTACAACCACTGTGCGTAATGTTGCCTCAACAGGTGCACACCCATATGCAGCAATTTCAGCAGGAATAAACGCACTATGGGGAGCGGCACATGGAGGCGCAAATGAAAAAGTGCTTATCCAACTCAATGAAATAGGAGATGTCAAAAATGTGGCAAAATTCGTAGAACGAGCTAAAGATAAAAATGATCCATTTAGACTTATGGGCTTTGGACATAGGGTCTATAAAAGCTACGATCCACGCGCAAAAACTATCAAAAATCTCAAAAATGAGCTAGATAAAAAAGGTATCAAAATGGATCATCGCCTAAGCGACATAGCCGAAAAACTTGAAGAAGTCGCACTAAGTGATGATTATTTTAAAGCTAGAGGTTTATATCCAAATGTGGATTTTTATAGTGGTATTATCCTTACGGCACTCAGAATTCCTGTGCCTCTTTTCACGCCTATTTTTGTTATAGGTAGAATGCCAGGTTGGTGTGCGCAGCTCATTGAGCATGTCAAAGATCCTACTACGCGTATCACACGCCCACGACAAGTGTATGTAGGCAAATAATATCCAACTCTGCGTGAAAATAGCAGAATCAATAAACCCTTATTTGGAGCGCTTAGATGCGCTCCAAAGCTTGAAGCGCACTCTCTAAAATATAAATCTCAAATTTTAGAAGCATTATACAAAGATCTCCACAAACGCCCAACCGAAGCTTTTCTTACTGAAATTTTTTAAGTCTATGAAGAATTAGAATTTATGATCACAAACCTACCAAAACCTATGTATCCCAAAAAAGAGCCAAAACACCACTTACATATTTTGGCTCTTTATGTGCAAAGCTATGGATTAGCCCTTATCATTAGGTGAAGCGTTCCAAGAAACATTTGATTTAATATCTTTTACCGGTAGTGTGAATATAGAGTGTATCATTAGTGTAAGACATTTCGCTCGAATACAAGCTCTTATGTAACAAAGCATACAATCTAACACTACTCAACACAAAGTCCTTGGTGGTGAGCTGTATTCATAATCCTTAGTTGTTTTTAGATTCCCTACAATCTCTTGTCTCCTAATATAAGAGAAATCTCACAAAAACTAGAGAATTTAGCTACAATTACACCTTAAAGCTACAATCAAACATTTAAGGATATCCTTGATTCACTTACGACTTTTTTTTATCGCCGTGTTGTTCTCCACTATAGGCGTGGTAATATGCTATTCGTTATCCGTATATCCGGTTGAATTTTTTGGCTATGGGGAGTTTCATTTTTTTATACGACAATTTTTTGTCGCATGTGTAGGAATATTGCTTATGTGGGCTATTGCCCAACTCAATCCAGATTCTAGTTTTAAAAAAATTGGTTGGTTTTTATTCTTTGCATCTCTTGTGCTTATGATTGGTATGCATTTTTTACCAAGTTCTTTAGTAAGTTCTGCAGGAGGAGCAAAACGATGGATAAAGCTTCCTAGCTTTTCGCTTGCCCCATCGGAATTCTTTAAAATTGGCTTTGTGTATTTTTTGGCATGGAGCTTTTCTCGTAAGTTTGGTATGCACACGCCTCTTAGCCTCAAAGATGAGATTAAGCTCTTTATTCCTTATTTTATTTTGTTTTTGGTAGCGGTGGTGCTTATTGCTGTGTTACAAAATGATTTGGGGCAAGTAATTGTCCTTGCGCTAACACTTGGTTTTATGCTACTTTTTGCTGGCGGTAGTTTGCGATTTTTGGGATTATTGTTTCTTATTACAATCAGTGTAGGACTTATAGCTATTATTACAAGTCCTCACCGCATTATGCGTGTCAAGCTTTGGTGGGCAAATGCACAAGATTCTATCTTGGGTTTGCTCCCGCAAACTTGGGCGCAATCCTTGCGTATTGAGAATCTCCCCGAACCATATCAAATCTATAATGCCACCAATGCGATGTATAATGGAGGTTTCATAGGCAATGGCTTAGGCAATGGACTTATTAAACTAGGATTTTTGAGTGAAGTGCATACCGATATGGTCTTAGCTGGTATTGTTGAGGAATTAGGCTTTGTAGGATTATTTTGTATCGTCTTAGCCTTTAGTGTAATGATTTTTTGGATCTTTAAAATAGCTAATAGAATCCAAAACACAATGTATTATCTCTTTTGTGTGGGTGTTGGGTTGCTTTTGGCGTTTTCTTTTATCATCAATGCCTTTGGTATAGCTGGAATTACACCTATCAAAGGTATTGCTGTACCATTTTTGAGCTATGGTGGTAGCTCATTACTTGCAAGTTGTCTTAGTCTAGGGATCGTGCTAAGTATCGCGCGTAAAGCAAAAATCTAACACAATGTCTCAAAATCTTTAGTCTGTCGCAATGCCTCATACAACACCGCACCAACACAAGTAGCAAGATTCAAACTACGAGCTATAGGCACCATAGGCAATCTATAAGTTTGTGAAGAAAAAGTATGCAAGATATTTTCATCTAATCCGGCATCTTCACGCCCAAAATATACATAACAATCGCCCTCAAAGTTTGCCTCATAATGCATCTGTTTGGCTTTAGTGCTAAAGAAAAAATGATGTATTGAATCCACTGGATAGTTATCCCAAAAATGCGTGAGATTTTCCCATTCTCTAACTTCCAAATGCTGCCAATAATCAAGCCCTGCACGCTTTAACTCCTTTTGTGTCGTGCGAAAACCCAAAGGCTTTATAAGATGCAACATAGATGCGGTAGCGACACACAAACGCCCAATGTTACCTGTATTTTGTGGAATCTGTGGCTCAACAAGCACAATATGAATCATAAGCACACTCCTTGCTGTATAATAACTATTTAGCTTTTTATGCAAAAACCGATTTTACACACGCATAAATCGGAAGAGAATCTAAGGACATAAATGATAAAAAAATTTTTTTACTCTCTAATATATATAGGCTCTGCTCTAGCATATGACACAATCGATGAAGCTCTCCAAAATGGCATCTCAAATGGTGATGTCGTGCTATATGGCTCCAACACTAGTATAAGTGGTGTGGGACTTGTCCCAAATACTGGAAGTGATCTTAATAACAATGGCTATGTAGCAGGTAGTATAGGTTTGGCATATCGATCAGGATTCTATAAAACTTGGCGTTTTATGGTTAGTTTTCGTGCTGCACAAGCTTTTTTTGAGGCAAATGAAAACTCTGTATGGCTTAATGATAGCAATTCACCAAATCGGACAGGATCCGTAGGTGATGCGTCAAAAGATTTTTATTCTAACTATCGCGCTATGCTTGGGCAATCATATTTAGAATATTTTGATGGTGATACAAGTGTGCGAACAGGGAGAATTTTTGCTAAAAGTGAATGGGCAGATCGCCTTATTGATGGGGTTTATATCCGTAACAAATCCTTAGAAAACACCCTTATTGAAGTGTTTTGGGCAAAATCAAGTGGTTATGTGCAATACAACAAAATGACAGGTATGTATGCCATAAATCCATATACCAATACAGGTCTCACAAATGTAAGCATTCAGCACACGCTTTGGGATCTTTTATCTCTTAAAGTGTATGGAATCTTTACGCCATCTATATTCAATGCAGTTGGATTCAAAGCCTCACTCAAATATGAAGTTTCTAATTCCTATATGGGTGTAAGCACAAACTTTACAACAAGTTTTGAGGGATCAAGAAGCCTAGTTAACAAGATAGCAGGAAATGGATTTGTGTTTGATATACGAGCCTTTCTTGGTGTCAAGGATTTTATCGAAAATATGCGCAATGGTCTAGAAGTAAGTGGAGGCTACATAATGAGTGGCACAAATGGTATAGGTAGTCTTAATATCATTGGGAATAACGTCAGTCCATTTTTTATGTGGGGTGGTAAGGCATTTTTGCTAGGTAGTGATGTCGCACTTGCGTTTGGAAAAATAAATTTTAGCATTGATAGAATCTCTCTAGCACTTGTTTATGGTAGCACAAGATTCCATAATCCCTACTCAATGGCTTTATTGAATAGGATACAAGGATCTTATGATCGTGTCAATGAAGTAAATGTTTTATTAGAATTTGGCACAAGTGAACACTCTTCACTCTTGCTTAATGTCCTAAATACTCACGGCGGAGATACGATGTATTATCCACACACCACAGCAGTGAATCTAGGTGTAAAACTTGCATTCTAAAAATTATGGTATTTTTTGTGCCAAATCTCTAGCAAGCTCTATGCAACCATCGATACTCTGTGTGGGACTTACAAATGCCATAACTTCAGGATCAAACGCACTAAAAGTGGTCATACCAATGGCTACCGCTACATAATTTGGATCCCAACCAAAATTTTGCTTAAACGCCATAAATGAACTTGGGGCTGTAAATATTAAAATACTATTACTCTCTGGCTTAAGCGCAGAATCAAGTTGCAGTGGTTCATTAGCGTATGCAATGCACTCTTTAAGATCAATATATGCTTCTAGTAATATTTCATTAAGTTGTGAAACAATATGCTGTGCACGCATATAAAGTGGTGCTTTACCCTTTAGAAGTTGCACAAGATCTTTTGCAAAGTTTGATCCATGCGCATCACTTCCAATAAATGCAATATTTGCACCATATTTTTGCAATTCTTTTGCGCTACTGCCACCTATCACATAGCTTGGCATTTCTTGCCATTGTGCAAGTGCTGGGTTATCTTGAGTACATTGTGCAAGTGCTGCAATTGCATAACGAGAGGTAAAAATAAGGCTATCTCTCCCCACTAATACATCACTAGGAATCTCCTCAAAACGAATCCCACTTACAATTAAGCTCCTTACTTCTTTGCTAGGACGCGTCCCCACAAGCACAATCTCTCTCATGTTAGTTTGCCCTACCTAAAGCTTTTCCAGAATACCACACTTACTACACCACATACGATGAGTGTCAATCCTACAGCAAAACTCAATAAAAAGGCTAGAATTTCTGGGAATCGTATAAATATAAGTCCCAAAATCACGCAAATCACACCCAAAACCATCACGGAACTAAAGGCATTACGACTCATCGCACGCATCGTAAATGCAAGAATAATCCATATTATACCCTTAAAAAGCACCCAAAATGCGATCACTAAAGGAATAAAACTCTCCCCTATTTGTTCATTGCCAAAAAGTAAAATAAACGCCAAAACGATAGACACAATCCCATCAAAAAGCACCCAACGCGGTCTATAAAGGCTCTGAAAAAAATAATAAATAGACACAACTCCCATTGCACACATCAAAAGTGCAGCAAAATAACTTAGTGTAAGCATTGTCCTATCAGGGAAAATCATACATATCACCCCAAGCATAATCACACATATGCTACATAAAAGCCACAACATACTAATAATTTGTGTTCTCATTGTATTTCCTTGAATGTAAAACTAGATTTATTCTAGCAAAATTCTGTAGAGTTAAGACTTTTTTAAAGTAAAAAACTTTGCGTCATTACAAAATTGTAGAGTATTTTTACACGACTCAGCTTAAAAGCACAAACAACTTCTCAATAATTAAAATAATAATAATTCCTATATTATCTTTGTGTGCTATAATCCCCCACAAATTTTGTAAGGAAAGATATGCAAACACTCACCATTGCACTTGTGGGACAACCAAATGTTGGCAAAAGCTCGCTCATTAATACCATATCGGGTGCTAATCTTAAAGTAGGTAACTTTAGTGGAGTAACCATAGAAAAAACACAAACTACTATCACATACAAAGACTACACGCTACACTTTATTGATTTACCTGGTCTTTATAGTCTTAATGACTATTCTCTTGAAGAATCTATCACAACAAATTTTTTACACAATAGCCATTATGATCTTATCGTTAATGTGTTAGATTCTACAAATCTTGCACGTAACCTCGCTCTAAGTCTCCAACTTCTAACACTTAATCACAAAATGCTACTTGCTCTTAATATGAGTGATGAAGCACAAAGGGAAAATCTCACACTAGATACGCAACTCCTAAGCCAAAAACTTGGCATAGAATGTATCACAATAAGCGTTAAACACAAACACAATATCACAGAGCTTTTAGAAAGCATTATCCACACTTTTACGCGCGACCAATCTAACGACGCACAACGCACATTTGCGACATTAGATTCTCATCATGCAAGCACTCAAGCTCTAACTTTGGCAAAAGCTTGCACCACACAAAACACTACCACAAACTTCACCCAAAAGCTAGATTCTCTTTTGCTTCATAAAATCTTGGGGTTACCTATTTTTTTGGTATTTATGTGGTGTATTTTTCAGCTAACATTTAGTCTTGGTGAATATCCAAAAATATGGATTGAATCTAGTATAAATTTTCTCGCACAAACCCTTAAGGATTCTATACCTTATCCTGAATTTGGGTCATTGCTAGGTGATGGGATACTTTCAGGAGTGGGTGCGGTGCTAAGCTTTTTGCCACATATCCTTATACTTTTTTTGGGTATTGTATTTTTGGAGAGCACAGGTTATATGGCGCGTGTGTCCTATCTCCTTGATGGAATCTTGCGACACTTTGGTTTGCATGGTAAAAGCTTCATACCCCTTGTGAGTGGCTTTGGCTGTTCGGTCCCAGCGTTTATGGCAACTCGCACACTAAAAAACCCTATAGATAAGTTACTCACACTTTTTATTATCAATTTTATGAGTTGTAGTGCGAGATTACCCATTTACACGCTCTTTGTTGGTATATTTTTTAGTGCCAATGTCGCTGGGAGTGTGTTATTTGGTATTTATATTTTGGGAGCAATTATAGGACTTGTGAGCGCTAAAGTCTTGCGTCTTAGTATTTTTAAGGGCAAAAGTGAGCCATTTGTCATGGAAATCCCAAAATACCGACTCCCAAGCTTTAAGCTCGTAGCACTTAGTGTTCTAAACAAAGCAAAAATGTATCTCAAAAAAGCTGGTGGCTTCATCTTGATTGCATCGATACTGATTTGGTTTGGGACTAACTATCCAAAAGATTCTGCACTCATAGATTCGTATGAAGCACAAATCACACTCGCACATTCGCAAGAAATACAAGATTCACTACAAAAAGAACTCGAATCTAAGCTTTTGGAGCAAAGCTTTTTAGGAAAGATTGGTGAAGCAATCACGCCTATTTTTACACCTATGAATTTTGATTGGCGGTTATGCGTTAGTCTCCTAAATGGTTTGGCGGCAAAAGAAGTTGTTGTATCTTCTATGGGTGTGCTCTATGCATTGGGAGAAGGACTTGATGAAGAAAGCGCAAGCTTACAAGAAGCTATTAGGGCAAATGTGAGCTTTCCTAGCGCGATAGCCTTTATTTTGTTTGTGATGTTTTATAATCCATGCCTTGCTGCAACTATTGTCTTTACCAAGGAAGCGGGGGGGTGGCGCTATAGTGCAATGCTTTTTGTTTTTACAAGTATTGTGGCGTATGTGTGTGCGTTTATAGGATATTTCATAGCGTTGGCAGTAGGACTTTAACATTCCTTTAAAGCATTTAGTTTATAATTGCGA
Source organism: Helicobacter equorum (assembly GCF_900198655.1). Classification (GTDB taxonomy): domain Bacteria; phylum Campylobacterota; class Campylobacteria; order Campylobacterales; family Helicobacteraceae; genus Helicobacter_F; species Helicobacter_F equorum. The sequence goes on from NZ_FZPO01000001.1 coordinate 55,761, forward strand.
TCTCATATAAGAATCTTAGACATTTAGGAGTGGCATGGCATTAAGAGTTTTGCACCTTAGCACAAGTGATAATGGCGGTGCTGGGAGAGCGTGTGTGCGTTTGCACACTGCATTACTACAAAATGGGGTAGATTCTATTTTGCTTGTGCAAAACAAAACAAGTGATTGTGTGCAAACTCTACGCTTAGCTAAAACTAAATTTCAAAAGATTATTGAAAAACTTCGACCTGCTCTTGCGTCATTACCGCTTATGTTGTATCCCAAACGCCACAAAGATATTTTTTCACCAAATCTTGCTTGTTTCCCACCACACAATAGACTATTGCTAAACACTATCATGAAGCTAAAACCTGATGTTATCCATCTACATTGGATAGAATCTGGTTTTATGAATGCTGATGATTTACTTGCTATCTCTAAGCTTAATATTCCGATGATATGGAGTTTGCATGATGCTAACCCCTATACAGGCGNNCGCCTGTATAGGGGTTAGCACTCATTGCAAAAAATGCCCACTTTTACACGCAACAAATCCCTACGACATTAGTTTTTTTACCTTTAAACACAAACATAATGCATACAAAAAAATCCAAAACTTGACAATCAATGGGCTTAGTCGCTGGATTGCTGATTGCGCCAAACAAAGTGTGCTTTTAGGTGATAAACCAATCATCAATTTACCAAATCCTATTGATACTGATACCTATGCACCTATCGCAAAACCTCTTGCTCGAGACTTATTGCATCTACAAAAACCTAAAAAGTTTATTGCCTTTGGTGCCATTGGTGCTACATCTACTCCTCGAAAAGGTTATAATGAGCTTAAAAATGCTCTAGACTCTATACCAAATAAACATTCTCTTGTTTTACTTGTCTTTGGAACAAGTGAAGGGGAAAAAATAGCAGGAATAGAAACACATTTTGTAGGATTTTTACACGATGACATATCATTGCGCCTTCTGTATAGTGCTTGTGATGTAATGGTTGTTCCAAGCCATGCAGAATCCTTTGGGCAAACTGCAAGTGAATCTCTTGCATGTGGCACACCGGTTGTGGCGTTTGATACTACAGGACTAAAGGATATTGTCACGCACAAACATAATGGGTATCTTGCAAAAGCCTTTGATACAGATGATCTCAAAAATGGAATTCAATGGGTTTTGGACTTAGATTCTGCAAGTTATACACAAATTTCACAAAATGCTAGAACTAGCATCGTGCAAAAATTTGATGCACCAAAAATCGCCAAAGATTATACACAAGCCTACTACAAACTACTAGGGGGGGGGGTAATAGGTGCGCATATTGCAAAACTATTCTTTACTACCAATTATTCGTATATTATAGGGTTTGGTGCGATTGGGGGCGATGCAGTAGATCGCAAAGGTTTTACTTATCTCAAAAAAGCTTTATCCATACTTCCAAAAACACTCAAAACAAATATACAAATTATTATATTTGGCAAATCCTCGCAAGAAAAAGAAATTGCCGGTATCAAAACACATTTTTTAGGTATGTTGCATGATGATACAACTCTAAACCTTGCCTATAATGCATGTGATGTTTTTATCACTCCTTCCTTAGCCGAAAATCTTAGTAATACTATTATGGAATCCCTTGCTTGTGGCACACCGGTTGTGGCGTTTGATATCGGTGGTAATTGTGATATGATACATCATAAATCTAATGGCTATCTTGCAAGATCTCATGACAGCAAGGATCTTGCACAAGGAATAGAATGGATACTAAATCTAGAATCCGATGACTATGCCTCTATTAGCTACAATGCACGGAAAAGCGTAGTGCGTGCATTTGCACAAGATCTTGTAAGCAAACAATATATCAAAACCTATATGTCTCTAATAGGGGGGGGGGGATAATGTAGAGCTTCTTCTATATCCATATCTTTTTTGGGAAGAACTCAAACAAGCATATCTACTTATAACATACTTACATTACGCTACTTACACTCACAACACTAAGACTTTTATCTCTCCTCTTGCCTTGGAAATGCTGGAAGTGCATTGTGCTTAATATTTTATTGGGCAATCGTTGCAAAACTAAAGATATACAAACACTTCTTAATACACTTCACGCTGTTACACCTGATACGCAAACTTATACACTCTTTAGCCCTTACGCATTTGTCAAGTTTCCACAAATACGCACTTCTCATCCCACACAAAAATATGATTTTATTTACCTCCCAGATTCTCTACAAATGCAAATGGCAATATCTGAGCAAATCCCATATTTTATGGGAGCTTCATATACCTCTATTCTAAGAAAAATCGCTAGATTCTGCAAACATCTTGTATATCATTGTGTAGATTTTGGTATAAAACTGACTACCAAACCCACAAAACAAAGAAAACTTGCTATAATCCGAACGGATGCTATTGGTGATTATCTACTTTTTAGAAACTTTTTGCCTCTCTTTGCTGCACATTATGGTAAGATTACCCTTATTGGTAATGTCGCATATAAAGATCTTGTAACGGAATTTGATAGTCCACATATCATAGAATTTATCCCCATTCATACGACAAAATTTCAAAAAAATATTTTTTACCGCATAAAAACCCTCAAATATTTACACACTTTTGAATTTCAAACACTTATAAATCCGATTTTTAGTCGTGATTACCTTAGTGAAAATCTTGCTAAGTTTATTTGCGCAAAACAAAAAATCGCCTCTGTTGGCGATACAAGTAATATATCTTATCGCTTAAAACTCCGCTTTGACACAATATATAATACTCTTGTACCAGCAGATTCTCGTATTTTTTTTGAGTTCTATCGAAATGCAGAATTTATAAAAGAATTAATACCCACTATACTAATCCCTTCATACACACTTACATTAAATCCTACCAATATCCAAGAATTTATGTTACCAAAACGCTACGCAGTTTTTTTTATAGGTGCAAGTTCAGCTTTCCGCAAATGGAGTTTAGAACATTTTTATGAGGTAGGAAAATGGCATATCAATCAGGGTTTTAGTGTAGTTATTTGCGGTGGTAAGGAGGATTATGAAAATGGTGAAAATCTTGCTTATAACCTTAATCAAATAAACAATGCGACACAACAATTAGATTCTAAAGCTATAAATCTGTGTGGTAAAACCTCTTTAGGCGCGTTAGCGCGAATCGTGTATAATGGCAATCATCTCCTAAGCAATGAAACATCTTGTGTGCACATTGCGTGTGCCATTAGACACGACATAAATGTTTATGTCGTGTATAATGGCAATCATCTGTATAGATTTACTCCCTATCCACAAGGGATAGGGAGTAAATACTATGGCATATATCACCCAACTATCGACAAAAATTTAGTCGCTTATGGCATTATCTCGAACTTCTTGCAAGAAACAAGTAGACTTGATATAAACAAAATCACACCAACACAAGTCATTAATACCATACAAGCCACGCTTTAAGACAAACTTTAATTCAAGCTCAAAACGAACACAAAGATCAGGGATATTTATAATTTTATGTATCCATTACATGAAAATTTTTGCACATTGACACTATCAAGCAACACAACAAGATATACCTAAAACTCAAGCGCATTATTTAAAAGCTCTTGAGATTTTTTGAGCGCATCAAGTTTGCGTTGCTCTAGATTCTCATCGACACCTTTAGGGTTTGGAAGTGGGTTTGACGATTTTTGGGTGGATTGGGGAGTTTTTAATTCATTGGGAAACACGCCACGAGACATTTTGACAAAAACATCTTCGTAATTTTGCTTTCCTACATGATGACGGATAAAAATCTCTCCACTTTGATTATTATAAATATATGTATCCCCTCCATCGTTAAACATCACCCATTCAGCAAGCCCTAATCCTATGCAAAATTGCCAAAAAAACAACAATCGTTTCACTATTCTAACCCTA
>NZ_FZPO01000036.1 GCF_900198655.1 Helicobacter equorum
TTAGGAAGATTGCCAAATGTCAAGGAGTATTTAGACCTTGTTCCTACCAAACTTAAAGGCAAAGAAAATAATGTTTATACATACCTAAACTTCGATAAAATCGAAGACTTCAGCCTCTAATTTCAACAAGCAATAGGCTTTTAGCCTTATTGCTTATATGTTTTTCTCACTTTTACACGATGTATTTTTCTCATAAACTGCTATAACCGTGTGTCCGTAAGTGTTAGGTGGAATTTGTATCCAACGCTTTCCCAAGATTCCAAATTTATTAATAAATTTCCGTAAGATGCCCTTGTCAATAAGAGGGGTGGGCAAAAATTTTTTTGCCCACATTATACTTTTGTAGAATTCTCTGTGTTCTGGTTGTATAGGTTCATGATAAAGTTTTATAAGGTGCAAATCAAAAAGCTTTGCAATATAATGAAGGGTTTTGTCGCTGAATCTAGAAATATGGTGTGGGGGCATATTCAATATACCATTGACACAATCGTGTAAAAACGAATCTTCACTAGGCACAGCAATAATGAGTTTTGGAGTGTTGTTTAATGTATCCCCCCCCCCTAATTGATTGTAAACATGTAATTTGTGATTGTAGAAATGTATGTGGATTACTAACATGCTCCAATACCTGAAAACTACAACTCACATCAAATTTACCACAATGTTCTTTGCAATATTCTTCGATAGGAGTATTTTGGATTATAATTCCGCGTTTAGCTGCCATTTCTTTAGCCTGTGTGCTAAATTCCAAACCAATATAATTTTCCTTGTGTGGAAGAAACTCCGCAAACGCAGCCTTACCGCAACCTACTTCCAAAACTTTAGAATCTGGAGCGATAAAATCCTTAGCGTAATGATATTCGTGTTTTTCATCAAAATAATACCAAGGTAAAAGATTGAGAGCATTATAAAATGTATCGTTGCCAGTGGGAATGATTCCATTTTCACAAACAAAAAATCTAAGATCACATTCTTGGCAGTGCATATAGAGCAGATCACTAGAAACGATGTTTGATATATCTATACCAAAATTTTTTTGGTATAACGCGACAAGATCATCTCTTCGAACACGATCTTGAATGATTGTGGTATTGTGGTGACACAAAATACATTGCATGGCTAACTCCTTAATATTCATATATTTCTTTATTATATATCATAAATCTTGAATTTATGATATAGGGGTTGGTGATAAAAAAGATTGAAAATTATAGTTTTCATAAATATATTATGCAATAAAATATAAATAGTATAAAAAATACATATTTTGACTGATTGGCTGAATCTAGCAAAATGGATTGATTGTAAGGGACAAAAAACAATCAAAAATTACAACAGAATTACAACAATAAATGATGACTTTTCTGAGTATATGAGGTCTTGGTCTTCTATCTGGAATGTAAACAACACCTACTGCAACCTTAGACTATGATAAACGATTACGGCACTTGCGATCAAAGAATTTAAAATCTTAATAACACTCACCCAAAGAAGATACAATAATAAAGTTTTGATTGTTTGATTGGTTGCGGAGGAGGGATTTGAACCCCCGACCTTTGGGTTATGAGCCCAACGAGCTACCGGACTGCTCTACCCCGCGACATAAGAAAAATGTTTGAAAGAAAAAGAATATGGCTGGGGTAAAAGGATTCGAACCTCTGAATGCCTGGACCAAAACCAGGTGCCTTACCGCTTGGCGATACCCCACCATCGAGATTTAGAAACTGAAAGTGCGTATTATAGTGATTTACTTCTAAAAAGTCAAGGTATATGTAAAAATTACACGATATAATGCGCACCTAAGCTTTTTTCTCGTGTTAAAGCTGATTGCACGATATTTTGTGCCACGAGTAGGCGTAACTTTAACATGCGCCCTATGTTAGATTCTAATAACGCTTCAATCCCACCAAGCGCAACATTGAGTTTGTCTTTTGAGCGCACAATTCCCACCTTTTCCCACATAATTTTACGTAATACATCCCGCAAATGTGTATCTCCCTCTTTTTCCAATACACTTTCATCAAAAGGAAAATACCGCTTTGGATTTGCATACATAGTATTAAGAATCTCGCGTGCCGCAATTTTTCCAAATACAAGACCCTCCAAAAGCGAGTTTGATGCAAGACGATTAGCCCCATGCACGCCATTATATGCACATTCCCCTATGGCATAGAGGTTTGTCATGCCCCGCACTCTTGTTGTATCATCGCACAAGATTCCACCCATACAATAATGAAACGCTGGAGAAATAGGCACGAGATCGTTTGGTATATCAAGTTTGCATGCACTGAGCTCACGATAAATATTAGGAAAGCGCTTGGCAAAAGATTGCTTACTAAATGCTCTCAAATCCAAAAATGCCTCTTGATTATGCTTTTGACAATAATCAACAATTGCCCTTGCCACAATATCTCTAGGGGCTAATTCTCCTCTAGGGTCATATTCAAATAAAAACTGCTTTCCTTTAGAATCTATGACTTTGCCACCCTCCCCTCGCACTGCTTCACTAATGAGATATTTACGCGCGGTTTTGGTTTGTACATACACACTAGGGTGAAATTGTAACATCTCCATATGTGCCAATTTTAACCCATGCTCAAGAATAATTCCATGCACATCACCACCGATTGTATGCGCGTTTGTATGGTATTTAAAAAGCCCTCCAATACCACCACTTGCTAGCACAACATGATCACTATAAATATGCACCAATCCCTTTTTGGTTTGCACACTGACACCATAGCACCTATCATCTTCTAGTAGCAAATCAATAACACGAGCACTTTTCCAAAGCGTATGCCCCAAAGAATACATCAAAAATGTATGCAGATTGCGTCCCGTGCCATCACCTCCAGAATGCACGATACGCGCAATAGAATGGCCGCCTTCTTTGGTATAGCTTAGCGCTCCATTTTCATCTCTATCAAACCCAAATCCATCACTCAATAATTCCTGCAAGATTCCTAGACTTTCTGTGCTTAGTCTCTCTACACTTCTTACATCATTGAGTTGCGATCCTGCAAGGATTGTGTCTTTGACATGGAGTGGTATATCTGCCTTATCTCGCGCAATGGTGATTCCCCCTTGCGCATAAAAGGTATTGCACTCCCACGACTGATTTTTGCATAGCAAAAGTACACGCAAATTTTTTGGCAAATGACGCGCACAATATAATCCAGCTACTCCAGCCCCAACAATCACGACATCATAATGTAATCTTTCCATAAATCCTAATCTCCACTATCTTCACTAAGGCTTGTAGGGTGTATGCTATGCACACTTTGGGATTGAAACATCTCTTGTGAATCTGTATTGACATTTTGCGTCTTATTTGTATCCTCATCTCGCTCATAATAGGGTTTAGACTTATAGCCACAACCTATAACCATACCACATACCATCATTAAAAAATATGCTATCATTACGCTATGAAAGATTCTAAGCATATTATCTCCCTTCTTAAAGCACAGCCAGAATTTGCAAAACTTCTCATAAAAGATGAGATTAATCTCTTTAAGGCTGCGTATCTTACGCCATATTTGCAAGAGCAGATTCTCTTTATTTTTGTCAAAAACCAAACACTTTTTTTTGCTGCCAAGCACCCAGCGTTTTGCCAAGAGTTTAATTATACACGCGAGCAGATAATACAGACTTTAAGGCAATATCCGCAAAAATTTCCAACTCTAAGCAAACTTAGCGAAGCAAAAGCATATGTCCCACGCCACATCTTAGCCCCAAAACCAATCCCCACAACAGAGATTAAACGCTATTTTAGCGAACATTCAAAAGGCATATTTATCAATCATTCCACCAACCCAGAAATTCACGCACTTTTTGAAAAACTTCGCCTTGCAATTTTGTGCAACCAATCTACCCAAGAGTGATAAAGTTACCAACCTCTTGTGATAGTATGGCATACTGTGCAAGAGTGCAAGATCTCTGCGTGAATCTCTGCAGCTTTGAGAATCTGATTATTTTGCAACGCATCTTGAAGGGCTTGAATATTCTCTTCATCTCGTTTAAGCGTGTTCAACACGATATTTTCCTCCATATTTTGAGAACCATTGAGATAATCATAAATATTATATTTTTTGAATTCGCCATAGGTTTGTTTAAAGCGTTTGAGTCCTGTAGCAATTTGTCCTCTATCATTATACAAAAAGCCTTTTTGTATAATATTTATGCTGTATTCCATATCTTGCATTTTTTTGGTAATCTCACTAGCTCCCAAACACACACTTCCTAGCACAAACCCCAAAATCCACAGATACTTCATAACACACCTTATCTCAAAAATTGATGTGGTATTATAGTGTATTCTACATAATGAGTACTTATAATAATGGCACATAATTTGCTGGATTTTCTCTAAAGAATCTCACAAAAGGCTTAATATGAATCATAATACGATAGCACACACTTCACAAGATTCTCTATCATCACCCAAATATAGCACCAACTTTACACTGCCCTACTCACTAAGAGGCAATCTCATTCTTGTGAGTGTGTGCTTTGTTGCACTTTTGGGGCTTTGTATATTTTTTGCTACCAATGCCTATCGCGCCACAATCTCTCAAGAACACACACAAAGCCTTAGTGATCCACTACTAGCCAGTCAAGATTTATTAGAACAATTTGACTTTATAGGGCAAGTATATGTACGCCTTAGCAATCTACTTACAACCCCTCAAGATTCACAAAATAGAGCTCTTATTGTTGCTATGCTAAAGAGCTGGAATGAGAGTTTTGTCAAAAATACACAGGACTTACAACCATACTATCAACGCCTTGGTAAAGCATTAGAGATAGAATCCAACACAGAATTTGCCACACAGATTCAAGAAATTTTGCAACAAATCTCCCATTTTTTGTTTCAAAAAGCAAATAAAACTATTATGGACATCATAAAAGATTGGAATCTTACAAGCCCTGCGGATTCTTCTTTTATAAAAAGTATATTTACTAGCACACAAACTCTCTTTATCACCCTTGCTACCATAGTTTTAGTTGTGTGTATTATACTTTTTGTGTCTCTTATAAAAATTTTTACTTCATTTACGCACTTAAAGTACGATTGGCAAGGATTTTCTACTCTCATTGATGATATGTCTAAACCCACCATTACACAAAACAACACACTAGACACACAAGATATAGGGATTTTTGAACCACTCAAAAAGAGTATACAAACCCTGCATACACACCACACACAATCTTCTCAAAATGGTACTAAATCCAAACTCCCTAGCCAAACGCTAAACACGCTAAAAAGCCAAATGACTTCGTTAGAGCAAAATGCCTCCAAAAGTCTAGAATCTAGTGGAGATATTCTCCAAATGATCACAGATTCTATGGAGCAAACCACACAATCCCAAGAACAAATCGCCAAAGAACAAGAGCAATTTCAAAACGCTAGTGAAAGCTTTTCTACTCTCTTTGAAAAATTAAGTGAGAGTATTGAAGTCCAAAATGCCCTTGGTGTAAAACTCACAGATCTTAATGGAAGTGTTGTGCAAATCAAAGACATCTTGCAATTTATCGATGATATCGCAAATAGAACGAATCTTTTAGCGTTAAATGCCGCCATTGAAGCAGCAAGAGCTGGTGAGCACGGAAGAGGGTTCGCCGTAGTGGCTGATGAAGTGCGAAAACTAGCAGAATCTACCCAAAAAAGCCTCAAAGATATTGAAGTTAATATCAATCTCTTGGCTGGTAGTATCGATGAGATTTGCCACAATGCACAAGAAAGCACACACACATTTGAAACACTTATCCAAAAAAGCGAGGATTCTAAGCAAAATCTTAAAAACATTCAAGATGCACTTCAAGTCATCACACAAAATGTAAGCACACAAAATACTACTACACTCAATCTCTCATCACAAATCCGACATATGATACAATCTTACCAACATATACACAGCCTTATCATACAAAGTGCACAATACCTCAAACAAATGTAGTTTAGATTCTAGGTATGAAAAATCTTTTACTTGCTGCATACAAACCAACAAACATTAGCTCCAATCACTTTTTAACTCACCTAAAAACTCACATAGGCGAGAAAAAAGCAGGTTATAGTGGCACACTTGATCCATTTGCAAGTGGGCTTTTGGTTATAGGTTTTGGACACCATACGCGCCTTTTACCATTTTTGGAGTTAAATCCTAAACGATATAGGGCGACATTATGGCTTGGTGCCCACGCACCAAGTCTTGATAGAGATGGTATAGATTCTGTGTGTGAGATAGCTCCTTTTGAGATCACACAGATTATAGAGGTGCTAGATTCACTAAAAGGCGAGGTATCCTACACGCCTCCACGCTTTAGTGCAAAACATATTAATGGAACTCGTGCCTACAAGCTTGCGCGTGAGGGTATAGAATTTGCGTTACAAACAAGCACAATGCAAGTTTATGACATCACGCTATGTGCATATAATCACCCATTTTTAAGCTTTGAAGTATATATCTCAAAGGGTGCTTATGTGCGATCTATAGGCGAGATGATAGCACATAAGCTTGGTGTAAATGGTGCGCTTAGTGCCTTGCATAGAATCTCTGAAGGCTCTATAAGTTTGCACTCTCCCACAACATCTCTTTTTTATCTCACATTTCATACAATACGCTGTCCTTGTTTCATCATAGATTCCCAAAATACCCTGCTCTACGAAAATCTTGACTTATCGCCATACAAACATCTTATTGCCAATGGCGCAAAATTCTCTTTGCAAAACACAAAAAGTGGTGTATATAAAACTTATTTTGAGGATTTTTTTTCTATAATTGAAGTTTTAGCTAACAAAGAGGTACGATACCTTTATAATAGGATTCCATATGCTGATACTCTCTAGAAAACAAGATGATGGCGTAATGATAGGCGATGACATAGAAATAAAAATCATCTCCATTGACAAAGGCAGTGTGCGACTAGGTTTCAAAGCTCCAACAAATATGCTTATCTTGCGTTCTGAACTCAAAGATGCTATTGCTATGCAAAACCAACAAGCATCTATCCACGCTTCAAACGATCTCACTTTACCAAAGGTAGGCACTATCAAAAAGAAATAATATGCAACCCCTTATCCTCAAGAGTTACCCAAAACTCAATATTTTTCTCAAAATCATCGGTAGGCGAAGCGATGGATTCCATCTCCTCTCATCACGTTTTGTCCTAGCAAAAGGTGCACTTTTTGATACCATAAGTATAGAATCTAGCTCCACAGGCTTTGTGCTAGAGGGAGAATTTGGGTGCAAAATAGAATCTAATACAATCTACAAAGCAAAATGTGCCATTAAAGAACTTGCGCAAAACAAATACAGAGATTCTCGCTTAGTGGCTTTTATAGAATCTCTTAAGGTCTGTGTGCAAAAACGTATACCTGAAGGCGCGGGTTTGGGCGGTGGAAGTGCAAATGCTGCAAGTTTTGTGCATAGTGTATGCAATCTCTATCATATATCTTTAGATACGCAAGATTATGTGTATATTGCGCAACGATGTGGGGCTGATGTGGCATTTTTTTTACACCGCTATGAGAGTGCCAATGTCGGTGGCATAGGCGAAGAAGTCATAGCCTTTGAAGAAACTCTCCCCGAATTTGAAATATTCACACCAAAGATTCTATGCTCCACACCAGCAGTGTATAAGGCCTACGCTACACACACTACTAACTTTAGTCCTTTGCCAACTCAATGGCTTAACACAAAAAGCACACAAATCCTACAATCCCATACATTACAAGACCTTAATGATCTCTATATGAGCGCGTGCTCTGTGACTCCAGCATTAAAATCTCTACACAAAGATCTTGGTAGTGGTTGGTTTTTTAGCGGAAGTGGTAGTAGCTTTTTTAGACCCAAACTCTAATGCAAGATACAATGAATTGGTGGCGATATGCGTGTGTGATAGCTTTTTGCACACTAAAAATACCAGCATATCCACAAGAGCAATCAAGCCTTAACATCACTCCGCCTAAAACCTTACAAGAGTATGAATACGCAGAAGGTGATGAAAGAGGGCGTAATTTTCGCTCACCATATGCAAACCCAAAAGATGGTGTATATTTTTTGGACAAATATATCTCATCGCTAGAAAAATTCTATGAAGCCCTCAATCTCAATTCTGCCAAGGGTCAATATGCACACTTTCGTGGCAGAATCCTCATAGATCACAAAACCTATGACTCCCTCTCCCAATCCCAAAAATCCAAATTTCAAGGTGCAGTTGTGATGAGTCGTGTGTATATTAGTGCATTTCTCAAATATAGTGAATTTGGAGGCGTAGGTATAGGAGGAAAGTTTCAACCTTCTGATGAAAAAGTTCGGTATTTTAGCGTAGATGGTCGGTATTTTACTGATTTACAAGAGTTTGGTGTGGATCATTTGATATATCTTTTGTGTGTGCTACCACGCTTTGATAAATGTATTGTATTAGGCATAGGCGAGGAATGGTAAGAGGATTGGATCCCCCAATTTTAAGGGGGATAAGGATTAGAATTTATATGCGTAAGCAAATGTTAGGACATTATTTGGTGTTGATGAGTATTTGAGTGGTCTTCCATCTATATTCATACTTCCACCATCACCTACATTATAGCCACTTTTGTATTTGTAAGTGAGCCAAAACTGATGATGGGCATTTAGGAAGTAATGCACACCAATACTTGAAATAAAGCTTGTTTTGGTATAGGAATCTAGATTAATAGAGCCCTCTTCAGTCGCTGCAGCAAGACTCTGTCCTATAAATGTCCCGAGCTCATAGCCTATGCCGACATTCATACCAAATGTGTGATGTTGGCTTACAATAAAATCATAGAGATAAGAGGCTTCTATGCCATAATGCAAGGCTGAAGAATTGAATTTTGCTGTTAGTGTATAGGTGCTATTCTTGACGGTTATATCACTGCCATATCCTGCATATCCAAAGAATGCTTTAAAATTCCAACCCCAATTTTTTGCACTATATACTTGCCATCCTAATATAAGATTGATAGGTATGGCATAGGTGCTTTGCGTGCCAGATCCACTTTCGGATGTATTATTTGAGAAAATATAATTCTTTACGCCTGGCGCATAGCCTACTTCTACACCAATGAAGCATCCTGTATTTGCATATTCACCTTTACAGAATCCTAAGAATCCACTTTTGTCTATTAGATTTACATTTTTTTGTTGCAACTCTAAAAGCTCATTTTCTTTTTTTAATCTTGCGATTTCCTCATCAGTAGTCTCTGCATATGTTATGCTACTAAACATTGCCATAAAGGCTAAACTTAATGCTAATTTTCTTGTTTCCATGTCTCCTCCTTGTCTTTTGGTTTTATTTTTATTCTATTCATTCCATACTTAAAATTACTTTTATTGTATTTGCTTTATCTTATTTTACAATTTGCATATATCTTGATATGAGATTCCTACTCACAACTACATTTACTTATATTTTGCACAATTCACATCACAGAAAAATATTGATCACTCTCTTGGTATATCCATCTTTTAATTTTTAAAGGGATAGAACTTTGTATTATGGATTCATAAATTATGTGCTTTGTGTGTGAGTGCAGAATCTATAATCATAGTATCCTTTGGAGATACTCCATACATTGCATAAGGGCTTTTTTGCGATGAGAAATATCGTTTTTAGATTCTATTTGTGCGAGGGTTTGTGTGTAATGCTCTGGAACAAAGATAGGATCATAGCCAAAACCCTTATTACCTTTTGGCGTGATAATTACCTTGCCCTCACATAATCCTTGGAAATTTTGAGAGATACATTGCCCATCTATATACCCAAAAAGACAGACATTAGCGACAAAACGCGCACTAGATTCTTCTATCCCACGAGATTGCAACTCATAAATAACGCGCATAAGATTCATTTCATCAAGAGAGAAATTGTTGGGTTTTATGTCTTGCCAACTATTATCACCAAAATCCCTAGAGCTAAAACGCGCACTATAGATTCCAGGTGCACCACCAAGAACATCAACACATAATCCGCTATCTTCACTCAATACAAGATATTGTGTTTGCATAGGTAGTGTTGTGAGAGCTTGATATACTGCCTTTGCTTTCATAGTGGCATTTTGTTCAAAGCTTGTGCCATTTTCTTCTATCTCAAATGGAGGCATAATATCCCCCACATTAATAATCATCATATCAGGAAGTGTTGTTGCAAAAATAGCTGTAATTTCTGTTTTTTTATGGGGATTAGAAGTGGCAAGAACAAGCTGCATACAAATCCTTAGGAGAATATATCGTAGTGGTGTCCTTGATGCGATTTGAACGCATGACCTCTCGATTAGGAATCGAACGCTCTATCCAGCTGAGCTACAAGGACTAGTAAAAATAAAAGCCTGGATTTTACTTATATTTTTTTTGGAAATCAATAAAATAGGGAGTTTTTATATTTTTTTCTTTATAATGCAAACTATCATTTATCTTACCTCAAAAGGAATAGTATGTCAGTTAAAGTTGCTATCAATGGAACAGGGCGAATTGGATTATGCACCGCTCGTATCATCGGAACAAGAGAAGATATAGAATTAGTTGCACTCAATACCACCGCACCTATTGATACTCTCGTGCATTTATTGCGCTATGACTCTGTGCATAGAGGCTATAATGTGCAAAAAATCGATGAACGCACCATTCAAATAGGAAACAACAAAGTTGCAATTCTTTCAGATAGAGATCCTGCTAACCTTGATTTTAGCCGATATGGCGCACAAGGCGTAATCGAATGCACAGGTAAATTTAACTCTCTCCAAGCCTCAAGTGCTCATATTAAAGATAATGTCAAAAAAGTTATTATTTCTGCACCAGCTGATGAGGCACCAACATTTGTGTATGGTGTCAATCATCTACAATACAGAGGTGAAAGTGTCATTTCAAATGCTTCTTGCACAACAAACTGCCTCGCACCTATCGCAAAAGTGTTGCACGATGCATATGGCATACAAAGTGCATTAATGACTACAATACATAGCTATACAAATGATCAAAATGTGCTTGATGTCAAACACAAAGATTTGCGTCGTGCGCGTGCTGCAGCACTAAACATTATCCCCACAAGTTCGGGTGCTGCCAAAGCTGTGGGACTTGTGATTCCAGATCTTGTAGGGAAGTTTAATGGCTTTGCGGTGCGTGTGCCAACCCCAGATGTAAGCCTTGTAGATCTTAGTGTGAATCTAAACAAACCAGTAGACAAAGAAGCTATCAATGATCTGTTTAGAGAAGTCCAGCATACAAGTATGAAAGATATTATCTATGTAGATGAGCAAAAGTGCGTCTCGAGTGATTTTATTGGATCGCCATATAGCGCAATCTTTGTGCCAGATAAGACATTAGTCATTGGTAATAGTGCTAAAATCTTGGCTTGGTATGACAACGAAATGGGTTACTCGACTCGCCTTGTAGATATGAGTGTATATGCCCTCACACATTAAACCAACAAAAAGGAGGAGGGAAGCCTATGCTAGAATTCACACATTCTTTTACCTACACAACAAAAGACGATACAGAGCGTTTGACACAAATTTTTGAATCTATTACCAAAGAGCGTGCACAACAAACAAGCGGATATTACGCATTGCCCTTTAGTCAAAAAGCCTTGCAGGATTCACAAAAATATCTCAAGCAGCACAAAGATCTCATCGCAAAGCTTAAAAATATTGTAATTATTGGCGTGGGTGGTAGTTCGCTAGGATTAAAAGCGCTAGATACTATGCTTAGTCCTTTGCCACAACGCAATGCCATTAAGCTTGGATTCTTGGAATGCACGGATTGTATCGCAGTGGAAGCGGCTCTTAAAAAAATAAAAGTGAAAAATACACTTTTTATCGTTATTTCCAAAAGTGGTAGCACCATTGAAACTTCCTCTATTTTTAAGTATGTGCTAGAAACTTACAATCTCTTATCCAAGAAACATACATCACATATCGTGGCAATCACCGATGAAGATTCACCACTGCAAAAATGGTGTCATAAACACAAAATCGCCTCCATTGGGATTGACAAAAATGTCGGTGGGAGATTTTCTGTGTTAAGTAGCGTAGGAATCTTGCCTCTTATGCTGCTAGGATATGATGTAAAAAAACTTCTCCAAGGTGCCAAAGAACTTGCTATGAGATTTTTTGATCGCAAAGAAGATCATATCTTGCAAAAAGCACTTTATCTAGTGCAAAATCGTGAGCAATATCCTATCAATGTGCTTTTTTCTTATTCAAGCATACTCAAGGAATTTAACGCGTGGTATGTGCAATTATGGGCAGAAAGCCTAGGTAAGCTTAATATTCACGACAAAGCGGTAGGATTAACACCTATTGGGCTTGTGGGAAGTATCGATCAACATTCATTTTTGCAACTCATCGTGCAAGGCTGTAAAGACAAAAGTGTTACATTCATTTCGCTTAAACCCACACATTACCCAAAACCTCGCATTCCTCACACTACACTCACATTTTTAGAATCTACGGACTTCGCTAATGGTGTAAGTTTTGCGACATTACTAGATAAGCAATGTCTTGCCACGATGCAAACCCTACAGGCACAAGGAATTCCTACAGATTGTATTGTGATAGACACAATTTGTGAATATAATGCCGGAGCACTTGTGATGTATTATGAACTTTTGACCTCATGTGCGGGTTGTGCCTTAGAAATTAATACCTACGATCAACCGGGTGTAGAATTTGGTAAAACACGCCTAAGAGAGATGTTTTAGGCGTGTAACTTAGTAATATAAAAATATAATTGTAATTGCGTGACATACTCATATATCGCATACATAAGATCTGTTATTATGTCTATAGCTTGTATGTTAGTTGCATATACGCACTTGCTCCAGCCACACGATAAAAGTCATAATAGCGATTATTTGTAAGATTATATCCACTCAAAGAAAGATCCACGCCATTGCGCCATACATACCCTATTTTTGTATTAAGACTAAATTGACTTTCATAATATCCATATGTATTTGTAAGTGGCGTAGAATTTGTATCATTACTAAAAAATGCAGGAGCATAATACGCCCACATCACGCCATAAAAGCCACTCTTTGGAAGATATTTTAGAGTAATATTACTCATATGTCTAGGCACACCCGCAAGTTGTTTGCCCTCTGTGTATGGCATAGCACTATTTTGCAAGATTCTAGCATTGGTAAAAGTATAATTTGCCCCTACATATACATATGAACTAAGTGCGATCTCTCCCTCTAACTCCACACCATGGATACGACCAAGTCCTGCATTGGTATATTGCCAAGGATTATTTTGCACACCGCTACCTGCACGATAAATCATATCTTGTAATTCTGTGTGAAAATAATACACGCTTGTAGAAAACCTTTGTGTGCGATATTCTGTCCCAATCTCAAAGCTTAACGCGCGCTCTTGCTTGAGATTAGGATTTATCGCCCATACATTGCTTGCGTGAGTAAATTGATACATATCGCGCAATGTAGGGACTCTAAAGCCTGTGCCAATACTAGAACTTATACGCCAAGTAGGTAAAATAGACCAAGAAATACCAAATTTTGGGCTTATAGATGAAAGTGTAGATTCTATCGTATCGCGGTTTTGCTCTGATGCCTGATTGTTAAAAAAATATCCTCTATAATTATGCCAATAATCATAACGCACACCGATATCGGTAGAAAAATTTTCCCACCATTGCGAATCTAATCGCACATAACCAGAACCCACAAATGCCCTTTGACCAAAGCCACGAAAGCTATCAAGACGTGTAGCAGAATCGCGCCAATTTGTCATATTGCGTTGTCTTTGTGTGTAAGTATAATAACGAAATGCTAGGGCAGTGCTTAAAGAATGTATGTTTAAAAAACGAGTATTCCATACTATATCAAGATAATTGCTACTTGAATCTATATCCTGCGTAGTGCCTGCACCACCAAAACGATCGCCACCATCGCGATTTGCATCTTGCCAAGTACTTAAGAGATTGAGGCTAGAGAGAGAAATTTTTAGCAATGAATCTGCCCCAAAAGTATGCGTATAGGTAAGATTTCCCAAAATATGCGTATAATCCCCTATGCCACCTAATCCAGAACCCACAAAATAATCCTTGCCACCGACAAGATGTGTAGATCGCCCTGTAGCGTTGTCATACAAATAACTTGTAAAATGTCCAAAATCATAAGTATGGTTGGATACACTCGCCATTGCCGAAAGCATACCAACATCACCTATATCATATTCTGCCTTAAGACGCACATCATAAGTTTGGTATGCGCGTTTGCCACCTGTGCCTATGATGTGATTCCCCGCCTTGTCTATATAATAACCACTAAGTTGATTAAGGTTAGTGCTTGGTGCGATTGTAGGAAAACTAGTATAACCACCGCTTTGTGTATAACCACCGCTAAGCTTTATTCTAAGCCCACCTTGCAAGAACACATCACCCACAGAGGCATAAAGCTTTATTAGATTTGTATCTGCACTATCACGCACCAACTCATTGCCGTAGCCAACTAACAGATTAGATTCAAATTCCTTTGGCATTGCAGTGATAAAATTTACAACTCCCCCTATAGCGCCTGTGCCATAGAGACTAGAAAAACTGCCTCTAGCCACCTCTATGCGCTCGACATCATACAGCGAGATTTGATTTAAGATTCTGCTCTCACCTTCCAAATCGCTTAAAATAACGCCATCAAGCATAACCAATGTGCCATTATTAATCCCGCGAATGACGATCTTTGGACGAGGATTAAACCCCACATCATTTTGAATTCTCACACCAGGAAATTTTTTGATCGTATCAGTAAGCTTGATATTAGGAGATTTACGCACTTCTGTGGTATCTATAACGCTTACATTTCCGTGTATATGCGACACATCAGTTTCTAAAATAGAAGAGGTAATGATAGAATCTGATAGACGTTGTTTATCCTTGGCATACACAACCATACAACTCCCAAGACATAACAACACAAATTGCATTGTATAAACCTTAGTGAATCTCTTCATCATTCTAAAGCTCCTAAAAATATTGTGATTTTTTTGGTTATAATACCTCATAACTTAAAATAGAAAAGTAGTTATTATGAGAGTGTCCCATTATAAAATCTCATCAATATTATTGTTTTTGTGCTTTATGTGTAATAATCTTTTTGCACAAAACATATTACGAGTAGCCATTAGCCAAAATGTTGGCGCACTCAATCCTCAAGGATACAACACAAATGCAATGTTTGCACAAAATATGCTGTATGAAGGATTAGTGCGTTTGGATAAAAATGGTGTGCTTAGCCCTTCTTTGGCAATATCTTGGGAGATTAGCAACGATGACAAAGTCTATGTATTTACCTTGCGAGAGGGTGTGCAATTCTCCAATGGAGAAAGCTTTAATGCCGATGCGGTGGTGCTAAACTTTGAATCTATCCTCAAAAATAGAGTAAGACATTCATGGTGCGGACTTATCCATGCACTAGATTCTGTAAAAAAAATCGATGATTTCCATATAAAACTGCATTTAAAATATCCCTATGCTCCCACCTTGTATGAACTCTCCCTCATACGACCATTTAGATTTTTGGCTCCTAGTGCATTTCCTCCAGATCTTGATCTCATAAAACACGACCCCAAACCTATCGGAACAGGTCCCTATATGCTTGTAGATTCACAACCTGGTATTAGCGATAGTTTCACAAAAAATGCATATTATTGGGATAAAGATCATTACAATGGAATCTATTTTGATACGATTGTTATGCGTGTTATTTTTGATCCCAACACAAAGCTTAGCGCCCTAAAAAGCGGACAAATCGATCTTATCTATGGATATGACATAATCCCTATTGAGATGTTTTTACAAATTCAGCACGATAAGAATCTAAAAACATATCTCTCAGAACCAATCTTTATCACTTCATTGGTGTTAAATTCTAACAAGCTTCCTGCATATATGCGAGAGGCTATAGCTACAGCCATCAACAAACAAGAATTAATCCGCGGTGTATATGGAGATATGCAACCTTGTAGCGATTGGCTTTTTATCACGCGTGATGAGCTTCCAAATTTTAAGTCTCAACCCCAACATACACAAACCATACAACATAAATTTAACCCTCAATCTTGTCAAACACCAGATACAGAGAAAGCCAAAACCTTGCTTACACAAGCAAATCCTACGCTCCAAACGCCCATAAAAATAGAATTGCTTTATAGTGGCGATAGTCCAGCCCAAAAAATGCTCGCCCAAATTCTTGCTTATGAGCTCCAAAGCCTTGGTATTGAATTAAGCCTAAGTGCTAGTGAGCCGACGATATATCGCAACAGGCAATTAAATGGTAATTTTGAAATCTCTTTTAATGATACATGGGGTGCGCCCTATGAACCTTTAAGTATTTTGTATTCTATGCTTACACCAAGTCATATAGACTTTAGCGCACAATCTGGACTTGAAAATGTCGATACAATTCGGACACTAATCACAAAGCTTTTGGCTCAAAATCCTCATTCCAAAAATGCACAAGCTCTATTGCAGCAGATTCTTAGTCTATTGTCTCAAAGCTATATCTATATTCCACTAACAGCACAACGCAACAAAGCCATTGCAAACAAAGATATAAAAGGCATACAAATGGGTATTTTAAGCTATGAAATACCATTTTGGGAATTCTATAAATGAGCGCATATATCATAAAAAGACTTTTAAGCCTTATTCCTATCTTGCTTATTGCCTCATTTGCAATCTTTATATTTTTGCGTTTGGGTGGCACAGATCCAGTCACACAATTTTTGCTAAACTCTCATATCCCACAAACCCCACAACTTATTGCAGAACTCACAGAGGAATTTGGGCTACATAAGCCACTTTTGGAACAATACATAGTATGGTTAGGTGGCGTTTTTAAAGGAGATTTTGGCACCTCATATATGAATGGAAGAAATGTAGGAGCAGATTTTTTTTATTATCTACCAAACACACTATTACTCGTATTTTTTGGCTTTATGCTTACGCTTATACTATCAATTCCACTTGGAATCTTAAGTGCTATCTATGAAGGTAAATGGCTTGATAAGACATTGCAGATTCTTTGTCTTGTTGGTGTGAGTGTGCCAAATTTTTGGTTTGCACTCTTACTTATTGCATTTTTTTGTGTGTCATTGCAATGGTTACCAGCAATAAGTGATGGAAGTCTTGTATCCTTTATTTTGCCCACAATAAGCATTGCACTTATGTCAATTTGCATCAACGCACGCCTCATACGCGCAAATATGCTACAGGTGCGAACACAATACCATATCTTATATGCCACACTTCGCGATATTCCACGATACAAGATTATCACAAAACATATCCTCTATAATGCGCTTATACCCATTGTTACCGCATTTGGTATGCATATTGGCGAACTTATTGGAGGCTGTTTGTTGGTTGAAAGTATCTTTGCTATACCAGGCATTGGGCTTTATAGTATCCAAGCCGTTACTAATCACGATTATCCTGTTATCCAATGCTTTGTGCTTGTGTTATGCGGGATTTTTACGCTTTGTAATATCCTTACAGATATTCTGTATGCCCTTCTTGATCCTAGAATCTCTAAAAACTTTAAAGGTGCGCAATGAAATATGATACCTACACGCCTTATAGACATACATCTTTCTTTGCTCACACACATAATATAATCACCACTATGCTATTTGTTGTATTTGTCTTATTCGCTATATTTGCACCCTATATTACCCCCTATGATCCAAATGCTATTGATATCACGCAAAAATTTGCACCTATAAGCTTTGACCATATATTTGGTTGCGATCATTTAGGGCGTGATATTTTCTCTCGAATCTTGCATGGTATGCGTATTTCATTAGGTTCTAGCACAATAATCCTTACTTGTATCGTGATACTTGGTATTAGTATTGGTGGGTTATGTGGATTTGTAGGAGGCAAGATAGATTCTGTTATTATGCGAGTGTGCGATGTGTTGTTAAGTATGCCTACCTTGGTGCTTGCACTCTTTTTTGTGGGGGTGCTTGGTGTGGGATTAGTCAATGTGATTCTTGCGATTATCCTCACACATTGGGCTTGGTATGCTAGGATCGTGCGATCCATTGTCTTAAGCCTCAAGAACAAAGAATACATCGTGCTTTCTAGCTGTTATGGTTGCAATCAATTCCAAAGTTTTAGGCGCCATATCTTACGACCAGTCCTTAGTCAATGTATGATTTTAGCAAGTATGGATTTGGGGCATATGATGCTCCATATAGCCGCACTCTCTTTTATCGGACTTGGTGTGCAAGCACCTATGGCAGAATGGGGTATTATGCTTAGTGAAAGCAAAGATTATTTATGGAGCTACCCTCAACTTATGCTTTATCCAGGAGGGGCGTTATTTATTAGTGTAGCGCTGTGTAATATCATTGGAGAGAAGTTGCGTGCGTACTATGATATGCCAATCTCTCATACATAGACTTATAACAATGATGAGTAATATTCATGCAGTATGATAGTAATAATCTTACAAAAACTTGCAATGCAATTCATATTAAAAACCTTAGCGTGTGTGCTAATGATACGCTACTACTAGATTCTATAGATCTTAGTATCACGCGTGGTGCTATCACCGCATTGCTTGGTGCAAGTGGTAGTGGTAAATCCCTGTGTATGCGTGCTATTAGCAACTCACTATCATCTGATCTCACACAATTATGTGGCACCATATCAATTGATAACTCCCCCATGCACAATGCCTCTACATATGTTTCTCATATCCTCCAAAATCCTCAAAGCTATTTTAATCCGCTCTTTAGCATACGATCTCACTGCCAAGAGACACTAAAAGCTATGCACAAGCCTTATGATACACATCATATACATCACGTGTTTAAGGAAAGTGGTTTTAGAGATACAGATATAGAATCTGTGCTTAATGCGTATCCTTTTATGCTTAGTGGAGGAATGCTTCAACGCGCAATGATTGCCATCGCACTTTTGCGTGAAACTCCCTTTTTACTTGCTGATGAACCAACAAGTAACCTAGATACACATACTCAAGAAGAGATTCTTTTTACACTTGTAAAACTACGAGATACAAAGCATATTGGAATATTGCTTGTTACACATGATATGAGTATAGTAGTGCGTCTTGCGGATAGATTCTATACAATCCAAAAAGGAAAAGTATATACTAGTAAGCGTGAGGATATTATCTTGCCTCCCAAAGTATCCAAACCCTCTGCCTACACGCCTACAAAACCGCCAATATTACAGGTAAAAGAGGTTTATTATACATACAAAGAATACTTGTTTTTGCGATGTGTGCATACCCAAGTGCTTCATAATGTTCATTGTATGTTGCACGAAGGCATACATACCGCTATCGTGGGTCCTAGTGGTTGTGGTAAAAGCACATTTGCAAAATTACTAAGCAAAATCCTCATACCTCAAAGTGGGGAAATTATATTAGATTCTAAACCTCTGCATACATTTGGGCGAGAGTTATACACACAAGTGCAAATTTTATTTCAAGATTCTCTAGCGTCCCTAAACCCTACACTATGTATTTTTGAGAATCTTATCGAGCCACTGATATATCTTTGTAATATACGAGAAAAATCTACGCAACTAGCGCATATCACCCCACTTCTCACACAACTTGCACTTTCTGATAAAATCCTTTGGGCATATCCAAATATGTTATCTGGCGGAGAATTACAACGCGTATGTCTTTTGCGTGCCCTACTCCTAAAGCCAAGGATTCTTATCCTTGATGAGAGTTTGTCGGGACTTGATTATGCACTACAACTTGAAGTTATAGAATTCCTTCATACTCTCCAAGAAACGACTATTATTTGTATCACACACGATCTTTACCTAGCCTATAGACTTTGTAAGCAAATTATATTTTTCTCTGTTCCCTAATATTTGCACAAGATCCTATTCATAGATTTCTTGTCCAATAGCTACATAACGCACAAAATAATGTTCTACAAGTTTAGCACTTTGTTGGCATAGCACTTGCACACCTTGGGATTGTTGGTTGATACAAAATCGCTCTAACCATAGCTTGGCATCTTTTTTATCACGATAGTGGGTGGCAAGATCTATGTAAGTGCGTAGATACCAAAGCGCCAATTCCACATAATGTGCGTGGTGTATGGTAAGTTTGCTAAAATTTTTGGTTTCATCAAAACTAAGCACTCCACTCTCAAACATACCACGCAAATGGATAATTCCCTCACAATAATACGGGCGCACCTCAAGGCTTTCTCTCCACGCCATAAGTCCCACTGCTCGTTTAATACAATCATCAAATACCGCTTCCCATATCTGCTGATGTATAGGACTGCTTTGTTGTATCGCTATTACACACTGCTGTATGTCAAGGCAATGCATATCATCTAAATAATCTTGTAAAATCTTTGCAATAGGGCTAGAACCGAGCAAATATGCGACAATCCCTCCGGTTGTGGCTTTAAACTCTTCGATGTTTTTAAATTCACCACTTGCATTCATCACCTCTTCGCTACTTTCATCAATCCACAAAATATGCCCAAATTCGTGTCCATTGGTGCTGATATCATAAACGCTATGCCACAAATGCTCGTTGTCAATTAAAATCTCACGCCCACGCGCAATAAACGCTTTAGGAAAAAATTCATAGCTTAGACGCATTTGAGGCTTAGCACGCGCTTGTGCAATGATACGAAGAGGGAAGGCAAAAATTTTTTTACCCTCTTTTTTACTCACAACTTCATCATTTGGCACCACTTGTGCGCTAAAAAGCCCATTATTTTCTGCACCAAAGAAAAAAAGTGGGATAGATTCATATATCCTGCTTTGCTTAAGACTATGCTCGACAAACTCCCTACTACGTGCGTTATACCCTAACTTTTTGGCAAGCATATCAAAAGCATTTTGTATGTTGTGGGCGACATTGAGTGCATACACACCCTTATTATCGTTTGGCGTGCAAATACGCAAATCCCATTCTGGCGCCACTGCATGTCGATAAATATCTTCATAATACTCTAATGGATGCCCTATCTGCACAGGCGTATCAATACCCATCCACGCATAATCCACCGCACGCCAAGATTCTATAAGCTGCGTGCTATCATCACAACTCCACGCATTTTTTAGCGCATCAAGATATGTAATATATGCCTGTTTGCGATCAAAAATAGAATCTTGCAAAGACTGAAGGTTTTTGATACTCTGCTCTAATGCCTCTATAATCGCTCCTACTTCCTTAGGAAATGCCTTGATATAAGGCACACATACAAATTCACTCTCCTTTGTAAGTGTTGTATTAGGCATACATGGCAAGGAATATGTGCGTTGAACATTTTTATCTTCACTATCACGCTCCATTGTGGGCTCCAATCTCTCTAAAGCCTCTTGAAATGAAAATATCTCACTAAGACGCTCATTAATCCCATAAATAAGCTCTCTATCCCATAAGGTAAAAAATGTATTCATACATTGCCCAACTCTATACACACTCGCAAAAATCTCACGATAAAATGGGCTAAGAAGCTGTTTAGATTCTATGTTTTGTAGCACTTTGGTATGAGCCTTAGTATAATATGTACTTACAAAATCAAGCATGATCGTTCGTGCATACAAAATCTCATCACGCGATTTACCCAGAGATTTTAAAACTTCCAATACAGAATCTTCTCGTAAATTCACAATCCGCTCTATAAGTGCCACAAAATGCTCTCTTGTAGATTCTATTCCTAATTGCGCACATAAATCGCATAGTATCTTTTGCATAGCTTTAAGCTGCTGTGAATCTGATGATCTTTGCCTAGAATCTATGCATTGCACCACTTCATAGAATCTATAGTGCTCTTTCATACTCTCTGCATAGATTCTATACACTTCGCCCAAATCTGCTAAGAATTGCTCTGTGTGTTCATTTTTTCTCATATATACACTCTCTTAATGTTTATAGACTTATATGTCCCCTTTTATATATTCTAAATATCTACGGCTCTAAGTTCGACTTTTTGACCATTTACACTTACAATCTCGCATTGAATCTCTTGCCTTTGCCCTAGAATCTCACTCATTTTTTTGCTCTTATCACTTGTGCATTTACTGATATGCAAAAGCCCATCGCCTCCATGAGGCAACTCCACAAATGCCCCAAAATCCATAACTTTTTTTATCTTGCCACTAAATTGCATACCGCTATGATACCTTGCAAAATCTACATCCCTCACAAGATCTAAAATATATTGCTTAGCTCCTTGCAAATCTTCTTTTGTATTAGCGTGTATATGCACATTTCCCTGCTCTCTATCAAGATCGATGCTTACATTAAAATGCTCAATAATACCCTTAATGGTTTTACCTCCTTGACCGATGATATCCACCATTTTATGCACGCTCACAGGAAAAGTCGTTACTTTTGGCAAGACATCATAATTTGGCTCCACACCTTGGAGTGCTTCGCGCATCAAATGTAAAATATGTGCTCTTGCTTTTTTTGCTTGCATAAGCACATCGTGGAGAATCTCACTTGAGATCCCTCCAAGCTTTATATCCATTTGCAATGCACTAATGCCCTCTTCATTTCCAGCAACCTTAAAATCCATATCACCATCATGATCCTCTAATCCTGTAATATCAGTCAAGATAGCATATTGCTCTCCTTGTGTCACAAGTCCCATAGCCACACCTGCGATAAGTGTATGCATTTGCACACCACATGCTTGTAATGCCAAACTTCCACCACACACACTCGCCATAGAGCTTGACCCATTAGATTCTAAAATTTCAGACACAAGGCGAATGCTATGTTGTGAATCTTTTAGGCTCGATCGCAATGCCTTACGCGCAAGATTTCCATGTCCCAACTCACGACGCCCTACAGAGCCTATCATATCCACTTCCCCCACACTAAAAGCTGGGAAGTTATAATGGAATAAAAATTTATCTTTTTTTACTACTTCTCCAAGTGGCTCAATGCTTTGTGCATCATTATCACCACCTATGGTACAAACCACGAGAGCTTGTGTCTGTCCTCGCGTAAATAGCACACTACCATGTGCATAAGGCAAAGGATTCATCACAATACTAATAGGACGAACTTCATCAAGTTTGCGCCCATCTGCACGCACACTATCTTTCAACACCATTTCTCGCATAAGCGACTTTTTATACACACTAAGCGAATATTTGGCATCTTCTTCTTCATAGCCCTGTGCTACAAGATAAGCAATAATCTCATCAAAAAAATCGGCGCGCTCACTTTTAGAAGCTTGTGTAATAGCGTTTTTGACTAACTGGGCACACGAATTTTGTAAAAATTCTAGGGCTTTAGAATCTTGTTCTTGCAACACAAGTTCTAATGAAGGTTTGATAAAAGGTGCGAATGCCTCCTTAAAACACGCGCAATCTTTTTTGATTCTCTCTTTTGCGATCTCAAGTGCTTCCATTACTACAGATTCTGGTAAAACACTTGTATGATTGTCTGTATTCATTTCTATCATCAATAACTCATCATCTTTTCCACTCACAAAGAGATCTAGCGTGCTTTGAGCGCGTTGGTCTTTAGTGGGATTAACAATAAATGTTTCGTCTACAAATCCAAGTCGCACAGCACTTACACACATTTTTGGTATGCCCTTGATACCGATATTTGAAACATATAACGCACTTGTTGCAGCATGCAGTGCTCCTAATGCAAGATCACTCTTGCCATCATAGCTTAGCACCATCACCACAATATGTGTCACATATCCAAAACCTTTTGGAAAGAGTGGGCGCAAACTCCTATCAATCAGACGTGAGGTTAGAATTTCAAAATCATTTGGCTTACCTTCGCGCTTGATAAATCCAGATGGAAATTTTCCACACGCATATGCTTTTTGAATATATTGCACACTAAGAGGGATAAAATCTCCTTCAACAACTTTATTGCTTTGCACGCACACACTTGCCAAAATTCTAGTACCTCCACTCGCATACAGCACCGAACCATTACTTGCTTGTGCCACACTGCTAAAATCATACGATTCACTAAGGTTTTCTAATTCTACACATACTGCATTATGATTCATTGTTTGTATCCTTTCTTTTGTAGCTCAAATGTTTATCCAAAATCTCCTCAATCACCTTGCTTTCAAGTGGTTGTAATTCCTTGTAGTAATGCTCCACATTCACAAAATGCTCCACGCTTTGCACACATAATACTTCATCACATACTTCATTGAGTGATTTATACACACACATGGGTAAAATCGGCGTAGCCACCCTAATACTTTTGGCATTGAGATTCACACAAGTTTTAATCGCACACATCACAGTCAAGCCTGTATCAATGCCTTGATCAACAATAAGCACATCTTGCCCCCTAAGAGAAGAAAGTAACTCACCCTTACGATATTGATAACGCGTAGGAATGATACTCTCTTCATATTGTCTTCTGGCTTCACCATAAACATAATCTAGGCTTATGCCAAATGTATCGATAAGATTCTCATGCATGATGATATCAAGCTCTTCACTCACAATAGCAATCTGACATTCTGGATTTAATGGAGCGCAGAGAGTTTGGGTAAATAGATATTCTAGGGGAATTTTTAGAATCTTTGCAAGCTCATCAGCAAAATACGCTCCATCTAGGCTTGTGGCTAAAAGCACGCTTTGGCTAAAATCAAGGTTTCGCACCATAAGCACATCTACAAGCTTTTGCAACGCTTCTTGTCTATTGACAAATATTGTATTTTTCATAACTCTCCTTTCATAGATTTTATATTATTGTTGTTGCAATCGTTGCGTAAATCCAACTCCAGCAAGAGGCACAAATCTAAATTCTATCTTAATGTATTGATTAGCGATAGTTTCGATAGGATTACTAGCATTTGCAGTCAATATCGGACGCACATCGGCAGCAAACTTGAGTGCAACGCCAAAACAACGGATATCACGAGAGAGGACAACACTCCAATCTTTAAAATAATTATTTTGTGTATCATATCCTACATTTCCACTAAATTGAAAATATCCAAAGTCATATCGAAGACTCCCACGCAAAAAACCGCTTCTCTTTCTTGTGTCATTGTAAGTGCCACTTTGAATTGCTTGAGAATTTATCTGAAAAAAATAATTAAGTGTTGATTGCACACCAAAGTTATTGAAACTTGCTGTTATAGAGGCTTCATTAAAGGTTTTGGCAACATAAGAGTAAAAAATATTAGTTGTTAGCGTGAGAGAATCAAAAGGACTTAGACCAAATTCTTGACGCAAAGATTGGTTTTGGGTAAGAAGTTGATTTTGGGTATAAATCCTTTGGTATACGCGATAAAACAATAATTCCCTACCCTTGGTATTATAAAAATAATTTGAAAATTTGAGATCAAGTTTTGTCTGTGCGCTTCCAAAATCAATAATCTCATTTGGATTCCAATACGCCTCTAAGGCAGCAGAACTCATAGTTTGAGCAAGCGCACTATAAACATCATAGACTTGGTTACTTAGTGCATCTGAAGTATAGCGATAGGTTGGAGCGCTAAAAATTCCCTCAAGATGCATAGTGTGAAAAAAATACTTATATGCTTTGGCTACATCAGAATTTACTCCCACTTCATAATTAACATAGGCATACTGCATACTGCGCTCTACGCTATTGTTTGTGGCAGGATCAAGCACATCTTGGGCTTTATTGAGTGATACATTACTTGCAAACATATCAAGCTTGGCATTAAGATTCACATAATCATTAAAAATTGATATGTTCGCGCCTATTGGCATATTAATAGAATTTTGCCAATATGTATACCCCACTGAACGCGTAATATTTTTGCTCTGCACATCAAAAGCATAATACAAATATTTACTAAAAAGTGTGTCTAAAGAGTGGTGATATTGTAGATTGGGGAGTGTTTGGAATGTGTTTGCATTACTCTCTTGTGCGAGATTTGAGAAATATTTAAAATATATACCAACATAATGATTATCGCTTTGTCCAAAGTAATTAATCCTTGAAGTATGTAAGCGTGTGCTATAAGTCCCATTAAGTTTTTGGAGTCTTTTATATTCCAAATCATTCATATACATAACTGAGGTATAAAAATGATCTTTATAATTTTTAAAAAGCGCTTGAAGTACCCCTGCTCGTGAATACTCCACCTCAAAACCAAAAATTTCTTTATTTAAGAGATTGTATTTTTGAACATATTCATTGTATTGATGAAATGACCCAATGTTAAAACTTGCTATGTTATTTTTTTCATCAGCGATTCTAAATTCTGCATTACCACCATATCCTCGTGTCACACGAATTTGTGGAGATAATGTAAGATCCCATTGTTTATATGGTGCAACATACACAGGCTGGATATATACAAAACCTTCCCTACTTGTATTACCAAATTCTGGAGGGAGCAATCCGCTTTTTCGATCTGTAGAAGAAGGAAAAGCAAAATAAGGAAGATAAAAAAGAGGTGTAGATCCAAAATATAGCCTAGAATTCCAAGCACTCACATATTCTTTTTGGGAATCATAACGCCCTGAACTCGCTTTTATATGCCAAATTGGAAATTGCACATCACAACCCGAAATGACAGCTTGCTTAAAAGTATAAATCTTATCTGTATTTTGAATTTCTTGCCCAAAAAACCACATACCATCACTATTTTGCACATATGCGGGTTGCAATATTGTGTGTTTAGTCTTAAGATTCATATCTACCCTTGTTGCATCCACAAAAAGACTATCGCCACGATAGATTCTGACATTACCCTCTAGCATAGCACTCTCTTTCTCACGATCATATGTAATTGTATCTGCATACATATACACATCTTCACTAAGCATAAAGGCATTATCTTTGGCAATCACAACATTGCCATGTGAGGTTACGTTATTGGCAGAGAGTTCAAAAATCCTTTTTTTATCCTGTAATTCTGTAGCGTAGGCATTAAGAGCAAAAACGCATACAAATACAATATACCTAAAACGCATTTAATTACTTATCACAAGAGTTTTTGGAATCTTATCGTGCAATGTGCGTCTAAACACATCGCCAAAGGCTGGTAGATAACTAAGATAAAAAATATTGCTTCCTATGTATTTAAGCAATGCTCGTGTGAAGGCTTGAAAAAATAAGGGTTTATCCACAAAATCTATGCTAATAATACGAATCTTCATCACTATCTTGCCCAATGTCGCACCATAGAGCATACAAAAAAGCACCTCATAGACTATGTAAAAAACAAAGACCCATAGTGTAAGTGTTGCCATCATATCGCCTAAAATCTTTCCAGAATCTAAGGCAACCTGTATGGTTATAAGTTCTTCCCAAAAAATAAACGATATCGCTACGCCCAAAATACAAAGATCTAGGATATAGGCCACCATTCTAGCTTGTAATGACGCAAGGCTTAAATCCTCGCGTTCTAGTAATTGCTCAATCTTTGTATCCATACCCTATCTCTTATGAATTTAAAAATCTAATGCCACGCATAGCAATATCACTGCGATATTGCATACCTTCAAAATGGATAGATTCTATAATTTTATAAGCATTTCCTCGTGCTTGTATGAGAGTGTTACCCACACCCACGCTAACAAGCACACGCCCGCCTGTTGCTAAAAGTGCGCCATTTTGCACATCAGCAAAACTCAACTTTTTATCACTAGTATAAGAATCTGTGCTATGCTGTGTATTTATCTCTACTCCAGCAAAAGAAATATGTCCTAATGTGTTGTCAAAATCCTTGATAAAAATAGGCTTAGCCTCACTTTTAGTATAAGGATATGTCTTAGATGCAAGCACTACTCCCACGCTATAAGTATTCTTAAATCGCACTTGCAATGTCCCCAAATCTGAAGCAAGTAATAAATCTAGCAATGGTGTCTCAAGAGATGGCAAAAGCACCTCGCATTCAGGATCACCAAAACGCACATTAAATTCCAAGAGATATGGTGTAAGTTTTCCTTCTTTACGCACCACCATAATCCCGCCAAATAGCACCCCACAAAAAGGCATACCATCAAGTGCCATACCATCGATAGCTCTTTGCATAATGTTTGTCTGTATTTCCCCAAAAAGCTTCTCATCGCACATTGGCGTTGGCGTATAAGCACCCATTCCACCAGTATTTGGACCTTCATCATTATCCAAAAGTCGTTTGTGATCTTGTGCAGGATTAAGTAATAAAGAGGATTTTCCATCACTTAGTGCAAATACAGAAAGCTCAAAGCCATCTAAATACTCTTCAACCACAAGCATTTTTCCAGCTTCACCAAATAACTCCCCGCTAAGCATTTTTGAAGCATTTTCTAACGCCTCATCTACATCTTGTGCGATAATCACACCCTTACCTGCACATAAGCCATCAGCCTTTAACACGATAGGGGGTGTCAAGGTTGTTATAAATTCTTTGATTTGCACAAAATCACTACTTTTAATATAGCGTGCTGTGGGGATATTATGCCGCATAGCAAAATCTTTCATAAATGCCTTAGAGCCCTCAAGTTGGGCAGCCTTAGCACTAGGACCAAAAACCCTAATGCCATTTGTCCTCAACACATTACTCACGCCTTTAGTTAGTGGTTCTTCTGGACCTACAACCACAAGTGTAACATCTAATTCCTTACAAATACGCACAAGATCGTGATTGTCATCATAAGTAATGTTTTTGCCAAGCAACAATGTAGCACCATTTCCGGGTGCAAAATATAGTGCTTCCACTCGTAAATCTTGCGAAAGACACAATCCTATTGAATACTCTCTACCGCCATTACCAAGAATGAGAATCCTCTGTGTTTGCATGAAAAACCTTTGTATGATTGTAACCCAGATAAGCGTTACTCTAAATGTAACAAAGCCTAAAAAAGTAAAAATACAGAGATAAGAGATCATAATTAGGGGCAGATTCTCACCTTGCAAGGCTACAAACGAAAATACCAAAACACACATACAATACTACATATCCCAACAAGCTTTTTTAGTAACAGACTTGCGGTTATTTATGTGAGAAAAGCGCGTTACCTAGGCGAATGGAATTATAAAGTATATAGATTTAAAAACTTATAAAGAATTGTGGGCTGAATCTTGGGCTAGATTATCTCAAAAAATCATAAAATTATGTCTATTTTTATAAATAAACTTGACATTAAATGACTAAACTTATATAATGCCATATAACTTAAGATTATAAGGAGAGTATCATGAACATTTTTGAAAAACTCACAAACCAACTCAAAGAAACACTAGATAGTGCAGCAGCTCTTGCGCTCCATAACCAAAATCAAGAAATAAATATGGCACATATGTTTTGGGCATTACTCACAAATACCCAATCTGTGCTCAATCAAGCCCTAAATAAGCTCAATATCAATAAAGCTCCTATAGAACTAGAGGCACGTAGCGTAGCAGATAAGCTACCCAAATCTTCTAGCGTAGCAAAAGAGAATCTAAGCATATCAAAAAACCTTAGTGATGCACTTGCAAAGGCGCAAGGTGAGGCGACAAGAAATGGCGACTCTTATATTGCGGTAGATAACTTTATCATCGCCAATCTTACAGATTCTGTATATAAAGAAATTTTTGGCAAATATCTTGATAGCAGTGAGCTAAAAAAAACGCTTGAATCTATTCGTGCAGGGACAAAAATCACTGATCAAAATGATGATTCTAATTTTGAATCTCTTGAAAAATATGGTATTGATCTCACACAAAAAGCACTTAAAAATGCTATAGATCCCGTGATAGGGCGCGATGAAGAAATCACAGCAATGATGCAGATTCTAATTCGTAAAACCAAAAATAATCCTATCTTACTTGGAGAACCCGGAGTGGGAAAAACCGCTGCAGTGGAGGGTTTAGCTCAAAAAATCGTGGCAAAATCCGTACCTTTGTCTTTGCAAAATAAGCGTGTCATTGCCCTAGATATGAGTGCGCTCATCGCTGGAGCAAAATATCGCGGAGAATTTGAGGAGCGACTAAAAGCAGTTATTAATGAAGTCAAAAAAGCTGGAAATATCATACTTTTTATTGATGAGATTCACACAATTGTAGGAGCTGGAGCAAGCGAAGGTAGTATGGATGCCGCAAATATCCTAAAACCTGCCCTCGCACGTGGAGAACTCCATACTATAGGTGCAACAACGCTCAAGGAATACCGCAAGTATTTTGAAAAAGATGCCGCACTTACAAGGCGATTTCAACCCATCACGCTTAATGAGCCAAATACCAATGAAGCATTACAAATCTTGCGCGGTATTAAGCAAAAACTTGAAGCACATCATAATGTAAGCATTACAGATTCAGCACTTGTAGCGGCAGTTAAACTTTCTCAACGCTATATTCCTGATAGATTTTTGCCTGATAAAGCTATTGATCTCATTGATGAGGGTGCAGCCGAACTCAAAATGCAAATAGAATCTGAACCTTATGAGCTTAGTAAAATTAAGCGACAGATTCAAAGTCTTGAGGTAGAAAAACAAGCACTCAATATGGAAAAAGACAAAAACAATGCCACACGCTTGAAAGAAATTGAGCAATATTTGGCAAATTATAATGAAGAAAAACGCACTTTAGAGGGACAATTTGAAAATGAAAAAGAGGTATTTAGACAAATTGCAGAACTAAAAACGCAGCTAGATTCACTCCAAAGTCAATCAGAGATTGCCAAACGCAATGGGGATTATAATAAAGCTGCTGAAATTGATTATGGCAAAATCCCTCAAATCCAAGAAGAAGAGAAAAAACTCCAAGAAAAATGGGATACAATGCTAAAACAAGGCACATTGCTAAAAAATGCTGTAACAGAGGAAATTATAGCAGGTATTGTAAGTCGATGGACACAAATCCCTATCAAAAAAATGCTCCAAAGCCAAAAAGAGCGAATTTTGGGCATAGAAGATGAATTAGCAAAAAGTGTGGTAGGACAAGCAGAAGCGATACATGCTATTGCACGCGCTATTAAACGCAACAAGGCTGGATTAAGTGCGCCAAATCGCCCTATAGGAAGCTTTTTGTTTCTAGGACCTACAGGAGTTGGAAAAACACAAAGTGCTAAGAGTTTGGCGAATTTTCTCTTTGATAGCCCAAAAAATCTCGTGCGAATTGATATGAGTGAATACATGGAAAAACACTCTGTAAGTCGTCTCGTGGGTGCAGCACCAGGCTATGTAGGATATGAAGAAGGTGGTCAACTCACAGAAGCTATTAGACGCAAACCTTATAGTGTAGTGCTTTTTGATGAAATTGAAAAAGCACACCCTGATGTGTTTAATATCCTCTTGCAAGTGCTTGATGATGGACGATTAACAGACAATAAAGGTGTTGTGGTAGATTTTTCAAACACAATCATCATCCTTACAAGCAACATAGGGAGCGATAAGATTCTACAATTGCATGATAAAAGCGATCGTGAAAATGCGGTGCGTGATTTGCTAAAAGGCTACTTTAAACCGGAGTTTTTAAATAGACTTGATGATGTTGTGATCTTTAATCCACTAGAATTCAAAGATATTATGGGTATTGTGGATATTATGTTTGCACAAATTGCACAAGTCGCAGGACAAAAAGGTATCCAAATATCGCTAAGCGATGAGGCAAAAGCCTTTATCGCTAATGCAGGATTTGATCCTATCTATGGCGCTAGACCACTCAAACGCGCCCTTTATGAAGAGATAGAAGACAAACTTGCTGAACTTATCTTAGAAGACAAACTCAAAGAAGGTTCAAAAGTGCAATTTGTGCTTGAAAA
Source organism: Helicobacter equorum (assembly GCF_900198655.1). Lineage (GTDB taxonomy): Bacteria > Campylobacterota > Campylobacteria > Campylobacterales > Helicobacteraceae > Helicobacter_F > Helicobacter_F equorum. The sequence continues at coordinate 31,709 of NZ_FZPO01000036.1, forward strand.
AGATAGCGATAATCACGAATATATTCAAGCCATTTACTCATAGCTTAAGCTGTGGGTAAGGCTTAATAACACATATTGTATGATATAATACCCATAAATTTCACCATATAAGGCATAGGAATATCGGGCATAAGATTCTACTTTTGAGGTTTGTTAGTGCATTTGGTGTTTGATAAGAGAAGCAAAATCCTAAAGAAATCCATAAATTTATCATAAAATAACAAAGCCTCATAAAGCTTGTGTGCTAATAAGTGTGGTTTATGAAGTTTAAGATTTAAAGAAACTAAAACTTAATTACAAAACCTAAGGAAAATCTATGTGGCTAAGTATACGAAAGTATAGGCATTATATCTTTTCATTAGCAAGTATATATATCTTTGTGGGTTGTGGAGATTCCTCTATTCCACATACGCAAAATGCATTTACTCAAGCAAGCACGCATACCAGTGACACACATTCTTCTCAAAGCACTATAATCATAAGCTTTGTGGGAGATTGTGTATTGGGAGATTATAAAGGAAGTAGTGGTGCTACCTTTAATGCGAAATTTAAAGAAGTGGGCGAAGATTATAACTATTTTGGTAAAGGTGTGCTTGAGGTGCTAGGCAATGATGATCTTAGTGTAGGGAATCTTGAGGGTGTATTGACAGACAAAAATTTACACAATGCTTTTGTAAAGCCCTTTAGCTTCAAAGGTCCTAGTAAATATATCAATATCCTCAAAAATGCAAGTATTGAAAGCGTCAATATCGCCAATAATCACACACGAGACTATGGCACAGAAGGCTTTAGGGATACCATAGCTATTCTCACAAATGCAGATATTCCACACTTTGGCGAAGGCATACTTGATATACGAGAAATTAAAGGGCATAAATTTGGGTTTGCAGGACATCGCGGATGGAATCCAGACATAAAATATAGGGCAAAAAAAGAAGTAGAAGCATTGCGCGCCAAAGGAGCGGAGATTGTAATCTTTATCTTTCATTGGGGACAAGAGCGTCAACATATCGCCAATAAAACCCAAAGGGACATTGCCCATTATGTGATTGATAATGGTGCGGATCTCATCATCGGACATCATCCACATGTCCTCCAAGGCATAGAGGAATACAAAGGTAAAAAAATTGTATATAGTCTAGGAAATTTCATCTATGGTGGTGCAAAAAATCCAAAAGACAAAGATACGATGATTTATCAAGTGGAATTTAGATTTAATGATACAAAATCTGTACACACACTACAAAGAGATTCTGCACATAAAGCACAATATGTCTCAAACCTTAGTCCTATTGACGTATGGGAGGAACACAATGCAATTGTCATTCATCGTATTATCCCTGCAAACATTTCAAGCCAAAATGCCTATAACGACTATAGTCCTAGAATCTATCCAAAACAAAGCCAAGATTATGCACGCGTGATAAAAAGAGTGAGTGAATATAGCGAGGCACTAGAAAAATAACCTTAAAGGTTGTATTTAGGATTTTTTAGCACCAAAAGATTGCTACTAAGCAAGAGGGCTGCTTAGCAACTATAGGTAGTTAAAAATTCAAAAGGGTGTGGTCGCCCTTCCCAAGGCCAAATCTCTGTTTCAAATTTGTATTGTTTATAAGTTTGTATAAATTCTTCACTAAAAACACTACCCTCTTTAAGATATGCCTTATCCACAAGCATTTCTTCAATCGCATGGCGTAGTGTATGTGGTAATTGCTTAATGCCTTTTTCTCGAATCTCATCAAGGCTTAGTTCAAAGAGATTCATTTCCATTGGCTTACCTGGATCACTTTTTTGCTTAATCCCATCAAGCCCTGCCATTAAAAGTGCTGCAAATGCAAGATATGGATTACTAGAGCTATCTGGGAATCTAAATTCCATTCTCTTTGCCTTTTCTCCACTATTGTATGGGATACGAATACTTGCGCTGCGATTTTGTGCAGAATATGTAAGGATTGAAGGTGCTTCAAAACCTGGTATAAGGCGCTTATAGGAATTGGTGCTTGCATTTGTAAATGCCGCTAAAGCGCGTGCGTGTTTTAAAACACCACCTAAAAAATGTAATGCCAAATCACTCAAGCCCTCATAAGCATTACCTGCAAAAAGATTTTTGCCCTCTTTCCAAATACTAATATGTGTATGCATACCGCTACCATTATCATTATAGAGTGGTTTTGGCATAAATGTTGCTGTTTTGCCATTGAGGTGAGCAACCATTTTTACGACATATTTAAGCTTTTGGACATTATCGGCAGCTTCCAAAATGTCGCCAAATTTTACGCCTATCTCACCTTGTCCTTGTGCCACTTCATGATGCACGATAAATGTTTCTAGCCCCACTTGATTAAGCACTTTTACCATTTCAGCGCGAATATCTACCATAGAATCTACAGGTGCTACAGGCAAATATCCACCCTTTGTCCCAGGGCGATGTCCGATATTTACGCCCTCAAATTCCTTATCACGATTCCATTCTCCCTCTTCTGTATCAATCTCATAATATTGACAATTTACAGAATCTTTAATCTTGATAGAATCAAAGACAAAAAACTCATTTTCTGGTCCAAAATATGCCACATCACCGATTCCAGAATCTTTGAGATACTGCATAGCACGCTTTACAATGCTTCTTGGGCATTTTTCATAAGGTTGATTTTTATAAATATCCCACACATCACAAAACACTACCATTGTCGTATCAGCGGTAAATGGATCGATAAAATATCGCACAGGATCAGGAATAAGAATCATATCTGATTTATCGACAGGTTGCCAAGCTGGTGCTGAACTTCCATCAAAAGGTATACCCTCAAATATCTTTTCATCAACCGCACTTGCACTAAAAGCTATATGATTCCATACGCCCTTAATATCCGTGAATCGGAAATCTATGAATTCTACTTCATGAATTTTACATTCTTCAAAAAATTTAGCCACCGCTTGTTGATCGATTTGGATTTTATTCATTTTGAATTCCTTGCTCACAAAGATAAAATACTGCTGAGAACGGAATTATATGATTTTAGAACTTAAAATTCTCATAACCAATTTGCAACCTTAACTCTTAGCAAGCCCACCTAATGCAGTTTCTCTATATTTGTAATTTATATCTTTGCCAATTTCATGCTTCATCAAGCACGCTACCATATAGAATCTAATGTCTGTAAAGTCATGCCATATTTCATGCAGTGGTAAAAATTCTTTAAAGAATACATAATCAAATACAATATCTTTTTCCCACAAAGAGTGATTGTGTGTTCTTGTAGTGCATTATAAATGCTTAAGTCTTTTGCTTGTAATCCATTTAAAATTACTGCTTTATCGCTTAAATGCCCCTACCAGTAAGCCAAATAGAACCATAAAATGTAATTACAACCGCTATATTTCTGAAGGCAATTAATAACCTTGGTGCAAAATAAATTTCTAGCAAGCATTGCTCCAATCGTATGTGAAGAAGTGAGACCAACACCTTTTTAAAAATACTAAAGTTACTTGACATTACTCATGTCTAAAAACCATAGATAGTGGTAAGAATCGTTAGAATCCCTGTAATAAATACAAAAGCATCAAGGAATGGATTTTTAAACTTCTTAAGTTTAGATATACTCCAAATTGCAATAATTGGCATCAAAAATAAAATAACTGCAATAATAGGACCACCAAGCTTTTCAATAAAATCCAAGACACTAGGATCAAAATATGCAACCACAAGCATAATGATATACATTACAATGCCACTTGCTACAGAAATGACTTTAAGATTTGGATCCTCATTACCTGCAAGTTTGCAACATTTACGCACTATACCATATGCCCCCTCACGCGCACCAAAATAATGCCCAAAAAATGATGTCGTAATAGCCAAAAATGCAATTAAAGGAGCACCATATGCGATTAGAGGCTGATCTAATTTATTAGCAAAATACGAAAGCACAGGAATGTTTTGTTCCCTAGCATGCATAAGCTCATCAGAACTAAGACTTAAGACACATGAAAACACAAAAAACATCACAAACACAAGCAACAAGCTCGATGTTGAAAGCAAAATCTGATTAGACTTCACTTGTGCATATTGAGCACCATATTCTTGCTTAACACTAAGCGCAAATGTAGAAATAGCTGGAGAATGGTTAAAAGAAAAAACAAGCACAGGCAAGGTAAGCCATACAACGGTGAGAAACTCTTGCCAGCTAGGAACAAGAGACAAACTACCAAATGACCAATGAGGAATAAGATATACAGAAAAAGCAAAAAGAGCGATACACAAGGGATATACAAGCGATTCACACATTTTAGTAATGAATTTTTCGCTAAAAAGCATAATCCCCATAAAAGTACTCACGCCCAAAAACACCAATAATGCACGATATACAGGCATAATTTTATGGATAGACTGCCCTTTCTCATTGATGGAGCTAGTATAAATACTTTGGATACATTGCGCGATACTACTTTCATGAACTTCCCCATAAAGTGGTAGAATCTGATTATAAATAAAACTCTCAATCGTATTTGTTATCCCCACACAATATGCCAAGCAAATAGGAAAAATTGCAAAAAAATACAAGATTGAAATAAAAACACTCACTCCTCGCCCAAAATATTCCTCTGCAGCATGCGTAATGTCTTTATTGCCATCTGCTTGTGATACAAAAAGACTAAGCGCCCTGTGACTTAAGTACACCATAGGAAAAATCACGATACACATAACCACAATAGGCCAAAAACCACCGACCCCAGCTTTGATAGGTAAATACAAGATTCCAGCACCCACTGCAGTGCCAAAAAGCGAAAGCATCCAACGCGTATCAAAAGTATTCCGACTTAACTTCATTACCTCTCCTCTATATATTTTTGTATTTTAAGGTGTAGTAGTGTAGTAAATTTTTTATAAATCCCAAAGGGTGTATCAGTCATTTTACAATCATGAGAAAAAACTACACGCTAGAAACGCTGTATTTTATAGATTGTAATGCCCAAAAACAATAAAATTGTGTTACACTCCCAGTGGCTATGTGGTTATTAGGGCATATGGTATCTTATCGGCTATGTTTGGATTTTTAAGTGCGATTCCTATCATTTCTTTTGGAAGTATTTTGTTTATTGTATCGTATTTTCGGATATAAAAATTCTCTTTAGTGCCTTTGTGCTGTTGTGTTGGGCGAGATTGATATAGCTATGGTGGCATAACTGGATTATTTTTAGGCACAACATTTATCGGTGCTGGGGTTGCAGTAGCTAACATCCTCTTGCCTAGTTTTGTTAAGAAAAAATTTCCAAAACATACAACGACAATGATAGCACTTTATTCTTTTGCATTGAATCTCTCTTCAATTATGGGCATATGGCTTGTTTGCCCGTAACATATAGTATCGGTGTGTCTCATACTTTAGGATTTTGGCTTATTTTCAGTATCCTTGCTCTCATGTTATATTTTCCAAAAATACGCAACAATTGTATTTCAAGAGTAAAGACACGACCCAAACACACAAAAAGCCTTATGCGTGAAATAGGTGCGTAGAAAATTATAAAATCTTTATGGGCTTACAAAGATTTTTGACATATAGCACATTTGCGTGGCTTCCTGCGATTATTACACACAAAAACTATGGACTTGAATATGGCACTAAAGTGCTCTTATATTCACAATTTGTGTGTGCCTGTGGCGTTTTTTTGTCCTTTATTATTGGGTGTGTTACGTGAAAAACACAAAAACGTATATATGGCATTTTTGTGTAGCTTATATGTAATTGGGTATTTGTGTGTATTATTTGGTGAAAGCCAATGGACAATATATGTAGCAATTTTTTGTATAGGCACTCCTATGGGTGGAGTATTTGGTTTAATTTTATTATTTATTTCTCAAAAAAAAGTAATTCAGTTATGGTTACTACAAAGCTTTCTGCTATGGTCCAAGGATTTGGCTACCTCATAGTAGCAAGTGGTCCTTTTGCCATAGGGCTTTTATACGATCGTTTTGAGAGTTATACATATGGGATCATTATTAATGTTGTGTGTAGGGGTTGCATTAAATATCACTGGGATATTAGCACATAGACCCAAAATGATTGGCTAATGCTATTCAAAGCTCCCAAACCACTTGGCTATATCACTCCTAATAGTTTGTCGTAGCTGTATGGCAGCTATTGTAGTGTCGCTAGTGGCTTTTTGGAGGAGACTTAATGCACCATTGCGAAATTTACTAAGATAGGGGTGATCAATTTGTGCCCAATCCCCTAAAAAGACAATTTTACTTCCATCGCCTATTCTTGTCCCAATAAGCTTGATTGTCGCATTTGAGGCATTTTGAACTTCATCAAAAATCACAAATTTATTAGCAATCGTAATACCTCGCGCGTGTGCAATGTCTAAAACCTCAATATTATGTTTTTGTAAAAAATATTCTGTTGCCTCCATCTTCTCTATCGTTTTAACCTCGCCACGATATTCTATGCGTTTAGCTAAAGAACCTTGTTGAAGTTTATCAATCATACAATTTATGGCGCTATAGAGTGGATACATAAAATATCCAAGCTTTTGGCTTTCATCACCCTTACGGAATCCTAATTCTGCTTCTTTGTCGCTAGCAGTTACGGTATTGCGCAAATACATAATCCCCTCTACACTACCACTTTTAACCAAACTTAATCCCGCTTGTAGTGCAATGAGTGTTTTCCCACTACCAGTGGCACCTGTAACAATACTAATAAGATTTTTTGGATGTAAAAGCATAGCATAAAGCATTTTTTGCTCTAAATTTATGGGAATGATATAAGGTTTATGCTCCATGATAATCTCGTCAAAATCAGCAATTTCACACTTACCATCGACTTTTAAACCAAAGTGTTTTTTGCCAGTGCGATAGAGTGCAGAATCTGTATTATCTAATTCTATAAGCTCTAATAAACTCCAATTTTTTAACACCTGAAATTCTTTACTTGATTCAAAAGTGCTCAAACTCTCATCTTTGTGAATCTCAAAGGTATGCCAAAAATCTATATCTTGAGGATTCTCAACACGATCCCTAAAAAGTGATTGGGCATGTAAATTTTGCGTGAGGGCACGGATTTTTAGTGAAATATCATTAGTCAAAAGTATCAAATTATAGTCTTTGGCAATGGCTATGATTTTTGTATCATTAAAACTATGTTCTTGATGTGGTATGTCATAATGTGGGCGATAAATTAATATGATAGGTATCAAGTGTGTATCATACGAAAAATATATCTCTCGGATACAATCATTTTTGATCGGTGCTATTGTGGATTTAGAACATTCTGGTGTCTGTAGATTCCTAAAAAACTCTCGCACAAAATACCCCATTTCATTCATCAAATCCTTTTTTTTATCAAGTTCATCGATGATTGTATCAGAAAGAAAAAGAGTGTTTGCCCCGTCTTGATACAGATAGACAATGTTTTGAATATCATCTAAAATCACAGAGGTATCAAGCAAATATGATTTATTATTCAATTAGTAACCTTGTGCTAAAATCTCGCCCAAGATTGTAGCAAGTTTTGTCAAAAGATACAATCTCAAGACTTTTATTTACTAAGGAGAATCCAATGTCAGTAACATTTAAAGGAAATGCAGTAAGTTTAAATGGTAGAACTCTTAATGTAGGAGATAATGCACCAAAAGTTGAGCTTGTCGCTGGAGATTTGAGTGTCAAAAGCGTGGGTGGTGCAAGTGGTAAATTCCAAATTATTAATGTTGTGCCTTCACTTGATACGGGTGTATGTGCTACACAAACACGCACATTTAATCAAAAAGCAGCAAGTGTATCAAATACTGAAGTATTTGTAATTTCATTAGACTTACCTTTTGCACAAGGAAGATTCTGTAGCACAGAAGGTATCGACAAGGTTACAGCATTAAGCGACTTCAGAGCAAAAGCATTTGGTGAAGCATATGGAGTAGTTTTAGCAGGATCACCACTTGAAGGACTTCTAGCGCGCGCGGTATTTGTAGTCGATCCAGATGGTAAAATCGTATATAAAGAAATCGTTAGTGAAGTAACTAATGAACCAAATTATGATGCGGCTTTGGCAGCGGTAAAATAAATGCAAAATTTACAAGACATCGTAGCATTTATCGACGATTGTGGATTAGGTTTTTTAAGTACTAAGGGAACTTGTGGTAATCCACGAGTGCGCCCTGTGCAAAGTGTCATCTGCCACAATAACAGAATCTACTTTGCCACTGCTACAACAAAAAATTTCTACAAACATATCCAAAATCATTCGGGTATAGAGTATTGTGCTTGTAATCAAGATGGTAGCTTTTTGCGTTTGCGAGGAGAAGCAAGGATAGCACAACATCTTGATGTCAAAGAAGCGATGTTTGCCAAATATCCTATTGTGCAAGAAATATACAAGGAAGTTACAAATCCGAGTTTTGCAGTTTTTTATTTAGAAAATATTAGCGCACAACTCCAAAACCCACAGGGAGAGCGCACACTATTAAAGGTATGAATCTAAATCTTGGGTAGCTTACTCAAGCCCTCTCTCGCACTTTAGTATACTCAATTCTAGAAAGCCCTAGTATCAAAAATCCCAAGCTCATGACACCAATACAAAACAATAACAACAAAATACCAATCATAATCATAGATGTAGAACTATATACCTCCATAAATTTCACAAACAGATGCTCACTACTACTAAACACTGAAGTACTTACCAAAAACGGACTACCATTAAGAAAACCCACAAACATAAAAACAAATGCCACACATAACAATACAAACCCTACAACATAAATCACACAAAGTTTATAGCCGGTAATAAATGCTTTGATATTGGTTAAAAAGCCCATCTCTACGCTCATCTTATATTGTAAATACATATCTAAGATTAAAGTCACAACACCCCATAACGCTACAATACCCACAATCACATAAGCTTGAGTACTCAAAAACATTACATCATCAACCCCTATAAACCCAAGTGCAAAAGGTGCAAAAATCTGATAGCCAATACTTAACAAAATCATATATATACCATACCGAAACACAAATGTATTGGCAATCTTGCTAAAATGATAAAGCCCTACAAAAACAATCATAATACACACAAACCCAGCCAAAGCAGTAACAACACTTATAGATGGAAATACAATTGAGAGCAAACTTAAAATAATATATCCAAGAAACCCCCGATACATCATTTTCTTACTCTTTGCAAGAGTTGGACTTTCAGATATGCTAATAATCTCCATGTAAAACCTCCATATGTTATAAACACAAAACGCTCTTTGTTGTATTATAAAACAAGATTTCTTAAAGATATGGTGGCTTTAAAATCTAATATTGATGATAAGCAAATTTTTACTACATACTTTTATGTAAGCAAGGTTTTTACTCGCACAACACTATCACTTTGTGCAAGACTAAGGCGCACGATACTATCTTCTAAGCCTCCTAGCGAGTGTGGGACATTTGCTTGCAACGCAATCATATCAAGCGCCTCTAATACGAAGCGCTCCCCCTCTACCTCAAACCAAATTTTTCCCTTTAACACCTGCACGCTAATAGGAAATGGTGCTTTGTGCTCTTTCATCACGCCATCTTTTGCCATAAGAATCTGAATTTCTTTGGCAAAGGTATTTTGTGCTAATGGCGTAATTTTCACCTTTCCTTGCTCAAAATCTTGAGTATTCCAAGATATAGGCTTATTGATAGTATTCATACTTGCTCCTTAAAGATTCTAAGATTGTAGCGATGACCTAAAATCCATAGCGTAGGCTTATCCAATAGTTTCTACCTGGCAAATATACACCATACATATTTGAGTAATTGCTACTAACCGCAGTAATGTCGGCAAAATTTACATCAAAGAGGTTATTTACCACAGCGCTAAGTGTAAGTTCTTTTTGCAAATGAAAATTAAAACCTAAATCCACAATTGCATAATCTTTATAATATGTCCCATATAATGCCCGTGCTGCTGCTGCCTGACCATTATTACCTGTACTAATAGGAGTCATAAATTTACCTTGCACACGCACATAGGTATCAAAAAAGCTATTAGGCTTATAAGAAAGCTTTGTATTAAGCGTATGTTTAGAGAGGTAATTAACCGGTAAGCCCGTCTGTGCTCCAGAGAGTTGCTTACTATCAGCAAATGTATAGTTGATGTTAAATCCTATGCCATAGATTGGATTCATCTCAAAACTTGCTTCAAGCCCTCTTGTGAGTGCCTTATCTACATTTGTATACCATACACAAGTGCCATAGCCACATCGCTCACCATTAGGCAATACTTCGCCATTTGCCGCATTGGTGCCAGAGCTTCCAAAATTTTGTGCATAGACCTTGTCTCTAAAGTCTGTATAAAAGGCAGTCAATATAAAAAATCCGGGATTGACATCAAAAATCGTGCTTAGCTCATAATTCCAGCTTTTTTCGGCTTGTAGATTGGGATTGCCATAATACCCTGTTGAATTACTCTCATACAAAAACCCATTACCAAGTTGCGTAATGCTTGGGATTTTCATACCATTGGCAATACCTGCTTTGATAGTCCACCAAGAAGTCGGATTGACATTCACATAAAAGCGTGGGTTTGGCATGCCAGAATAGATATTAGAATAGTTATAGCGCAACCCAAGACTTGTAGAAACATATTCATTAAAGGTATATTCACCCTCTGCATAGGCTGCGGCTTGATGTTGGGTGAGTAATCCTCTAGTATCTCCATAGTTTTTGTATGTTTCATACATATAATACACACCACCATTTATCGCAAGTAACCCAGCTGTGTCAAAAAAATATTTTTTATGAAATTTTGAATCAAAGACATAATTTTGATTCTCTCGCATACTACTCCAATTTAAGATTCCAGAATCTGCCCCCACAACTACATCATTCGCGTGTGGAATCCTCCTAGTATTCATATATTGAAGGTATGTAGTAGTTTTACCCCAGTCATAATCCCCATCGTGATTTAAAATGACATTTGTTTTGGTGTTGGTGTTAAAAGCAGTTATTCGATTCTGCGAGGTATTTAAAGTACCACTTACACGATTCATATACTCTCCATCAAGATAGAAATTATTTTTGGCACTTGGTGAGTAATTTAGCCTCGCTCCAAGTGTCCAAGCACTATAACCTGTGGGAGAGTGTGTGGTATATGGATTTATCATTCTATTACTATTACCATTTGAAGTGAGCGGTATACTACTTGGGATAAAAAATAGATTCGCTCCAGAATCTTGATATTTCCCTCGCACACTTAATGAAAGTTTGTCTTTGACAATAGGCGTGGCAAGATACGCATTAATCCCCCACATATTCCCAAAGCTACCATATTTTCTATCTTGGGCATCGCTTTGCCAATTTGTATTATGCTCTTGGATTCTAGTCTCTAGCATAATGTTTGCTGTAATCTTATTGGGATTTTTCTTGGTAATGATATTTATTACACCACCCATCGCATCACTACCCCATACCACAGAAGCAGGACCACGCAAAACCTCGATACGCTCTATCATCGAAGTTGGTGGTATCATACCACTCATAAAACCATTAAATCCATTACTATGGAATCCAGAATTTACATTTTGTCGCTTACCATCTATAAGAATTAATACATAATCTGAACCTAAGCCACGCATAGAAATACTTGTATCACCGGTTTTGGTTGCACTCGCATCAACACCAGGGATATTTTGCACTGCATCACCCAAATCCCGAATAGGACGCGTGAGAATCTCTTCTTTTGGCACAACACTAATTGAAGCAGGAGCATCTTTAATCGTTTGCTTAAATCCTGTTGCTGTTGTTACTGAACGCAGTTGCACTCTATCATGCATTTCTTGATCGCTTTCCTCACTAGCTAAACCAAAATGTATAAATACCATACTTGCCAAAAATGCACTAGTTACATACCTATGGTACATAATCACTCCTTATGTAAAATTCTTTTTGAAAACTATTATGATAATGATTTTCAAAAAGAATTTTATTTTTAAAACCTTGAAATATTCTTAAATAAATAAGATTTATATACCAAAATATTATATGTGGCTAAAAAGAAACACCAAATCTTCTCTCATAACGCAGAATCTGACTAGCATTGCCCAATAACCCGCCACTATGGATAAATACCCATGGCTTTGCCAAATCCTCATTGCTAAAATATCCACGACATAAGGCACGCTCCAAAAGCACAAATCCCACACAATCATACAACAAATCAAACACAATACCCTGTAGCATGAGATTATGATACATAGCCCATATTTCCTTATGCAATGTCCCAAAGGCAAAATCTGCACACAACCTACGAGGAACTCCACCAATATCTCCAGCACAACACAATGCAACAAAATCCATATTGTAGCTGTATGTTTTTTGTGCTTGCAAAAAACTTCGCGCACTTACACCACTTCCAGCACTCATAAAGACAAGAATCTCATCACCATATGTCTTGCTTAATTCTTGCACCAAAGCATACATACCCCTCTGTGCCAACGCTTCACTCCCACCTTGTGGGATAAATAAACATGTGTGTGAATCTTTTTGTGCATACACTTTGTGCGCAAGAGTTTTAAGTTGCTCTACTCTACTTCCAGGTGGTGCAAACACATATTGCACATTGTGTGAAAGCCCAAAAGCATAATTTCCCATAGGATTATCATACAAAAATTTCGGTGGCGTTGGCGTGATGTAATACAATGCTTTATTATGTGCATACGCAATTGCACCTAAAGCTTGCATAGCATTAGATTGATTGCCCCCAAAACTTACAATGCTCTCAAAATCACAATACAATAACTCTAAAAATTTTCGCGCTTTGTTGCCATTAAAGCCTGTGATTCCAAAATCCAATAAATCATCGCGTTTGATAAAAATCTCTTTGCCACCCAAGATAATGCGATCTTTTGGTGATTGTGCCATAGAGTGGCAAAAGCCTGTCATTTCCCTAGACAAAATGCCCCAAACATCGCATCAAGCATTTGTGTGTATTCATATGGTCGGCTAATAGCGCTAATTGCCTTGATACATTCATTGATATGAAAAGAAAATAGCTCCAATTCCCCACTTTCTAGCTTTAATGCTGCTTGGTTTAGCGCATCGATTGTGTCTGTAATTTGTGCAATTTGATAACTTGAACTTAACACCAAAGCATCGTGCTTTTGCTCATTATCTAGCACATGCCCAATAGCATCAAGAATCTTATGTGGATTTAGATGAGTAAATGCCTCATCTTTGCCACATTTACTTGAGATTTCAATCACTTCTGAACTCGCTTGATGTGGTAGGGCGTGAAGAGTTTGTACAAGTAAGGCTTGAGATTGTGTATCAAGGGCTTTTAGCATATCGCATTTGTTAAGCACCATAAGCACCTGTGCCTCTTTTTGGGCTTGCAACATCTCTAATATCGCATAATCCTCTGAATCTAATGCCCTAGAAGCATCAAAAAGCGCGATAATGATATTACTTTGCTCCATAGCTGCAATGCTACGCTCTATGCCGATTTGCTCAATTGCATCATCGCTATGATGTATCCCAGCCGTGTCGATTAAACGCACAAGCGTGCCGTGTATATACAAACTCTCTTCTATAGTATCGCGTGTCGTCCCAGCTATGGGCGAAATGATAGCACGATCAAAAGCTAGAAGTGCATTTAATAACGAACTTTTGCCCACATTTGGCTTACCAACTATACAAAGCCTAAAACCCTCCACAAGCCCTACTCTGTGTATAGAATCCTGATACACAACCTGCAATGTATGAGAGAGTGCCTGCAACTTTTGTTGCATAGCTAAGCTTGTGTCTTCATCTAAATCTTCACTATAATCGATATTTGCCTCACTATAAGCAAGAAGTTCGATGAGCTGATCACGCACTTTATGGACAAATGTGCTTACCTCACCTTGTAGCTGACGCACTAAAATTTGTGTCGCAGAAGCGCTTTGTGCGTTGATAATTCCCGCAATAGCTTGAGCTTGTGCCAAATCAATACGCCCATTTAAAAAAGCGCGCTTGGTAAATTCTCCACTACGCGCACACACTGCACCAAGTTCCAAAGCCCTCTCTATTACAAGCCTTGCACACACCGCACCACCATGACAATGAATCTCACAAATATCCTCACCGCTATAGCTTTTTGGTGCCTGAAAATATAACAAAATCGCTTGATCTATGGGATTAGAAGCATTATCATACACATAACTAAGCGTCGCATGGCGTGGTATAAGGGTAGTGCGTTTAGAAAGTGTGAGTGTAATCTCTAGCGCACGTGCACCACTTAGGCGCACGATAGCTATAGCCCCAACTCCAGAAGCTGTAGAAATACCTACAATTGTAGAATCTAACTGCATTAGAGAGGTTTAAAATCGTTGATAATGATGTATCGTTGTCCTTCCTCATTAAGGCGAAAAGAAATATACTTATGAGGGAAAATCACGCGCAATTTACCAAGCGCAATGTATGCAAGCACTCCATCTAGGACTTTTGTTTGTGCCTTGCCTTCAGTGCGCACAATTCGAATAATGACATCTAAATACGCATCAATCATTTGCTCTTGATTGCGCAAAAACTCTGCAATCTCTAAACGCACGCCATAACCATATTTGGGGTGAATCCAATTAAACAATAAATACGAGATTGCCTTGTAACGATAGCCTCTCTCTCCGATAAGTAATGCACAATCAGGACCATCAAGCGTGATAGCAACCACATTTTCCTTATACGGCTCGACATTGATTGAATCTATCGCAAAAGGTAGATAGCTAAAAAGCTCTATGACTTCTGCCTTAATCTCATCAAAAATTTCTTGAGGATATGATGTGTATGCAAGATTTTTGTGATTTCTGTCGCTATTTGTGGAAAGTTTAGCATACGATTCAAATGCATAAGCAGATTCCAAATCCTGTTCTGGTGGTGTCGTATGTTGTCGTCTATGTCCTAGATTCTGTGTGCGTGTGGGCTTTGATTGCAATCCCTCTCCCCAAATATTCTCTTCTTGTGTATAAGTGTTTTTGGTGGGTTTTTCAAATTTTTCTTGTGAGGTGTGCTGTATCTTTTTTTCATCAACAATAATAATCGCATCTTTGCGACCTATACCCAAAATCCCATTACTAGGGTTTTGAACGATCTCATACTCCAAATCCACAACCGAACAATGCAATTCCTCCGAAGCTTTTAAGAGGGCATCTTGGAGTGTTTTGGCTACGATTTTTTTCATTTTTTACCTCCCTTATGCTCTTTGAAATGATTTTGTGCATGGTGTTGTGCAATTTGTGCTTGTTTTTTACGCTCTAGCATAGCATTAATGGACATTTGTTGAATGATTGAAAAAATATTATTTATTGTCCAATAAAGCACTAATCCTGCAGGGAATGGGAAAATGATAAAAAATATCATAAAAAACCATGGCAACATTTTGAAGATTTTTTCCTGCATAGGATCGGCAAAGTTTGAAGGGGTAAGGCGTTGGGAAACATACATACTCACACCCATAAGCACCGGAAGCACAAAGTATGGATCAATAGCCGAAAGGTCATTAATCCAAAAAATCCAAGCCGAATTTTTAAGCTCAATGGCATTATAAAGCACACGATAAATGGCAAAAAATACCGGAATCTGCAAAAGCAATGGCAAACAACCACCAAGCGGATTTGCTCCATGCTTTTTGTAAAGCTCCATCATATGCATTTGTAGCTTTTGGGGATCACCTTTATAGCGCTCTTGAATCTCTTTCATTTTTGGCGCTAGATCCTTAAGTTTTTGCATAGACACCATACCCTTATAGCTTAGTGGATACAAAATCACACGAACAATAAGTGTCAAAAGCACGATTGACCAACCCCAATTCCCACACACATCATATAGCCATGCTAAAAGCCAAAATACCCAACGTGCGAAAAATGTGATCATACCATATTCCACCACATCAGTAAGATTTGGGTTAATAGATTCTAAGATTTTAAAATCCTTTGGTCCGATATATCCTTGTAATACACTCTCACCACTAGATCGCACATATGGCATAGGATTTTTACTCCCATCAGAATCTAGACTCATATACAATCCTTTGGCAACATCAGGTGTAAATAACAAAGTTGTATAATACCTATCGACACTCGCAACAAAACTTGCCTTAGGAAAGTCCTTGCGCTCACCATCGCCATCTTCTATTTTTTGGATTGATCCATCTTCTTTTTTGAGTAGCACACCCCTAAAGACATATGTGTCTTTGTCTCCCATAGGACGCATACCATTGCTAATGAAATACTCAAGATTTGGATTGCTCACCTCTATACGCACATCATATGAGAGATTGCGATAAAAAGTCAAAGTTTTTGTGATACGCACATCGCCAAGATCTTGAGTGAGCACAATATTTTGCGATTCTCCATTAAACACGATGCGATTGCCTTGATTTGAAGTTTTTTCTAGCACATATGGTGTATTGTAAGCTTTTTTGTTAATT
The DNA here is from genome assembly GCF_900198655.1 of Helicobacter equorum. Classification (GTDB taxonomy): domain Bacteria; phylum Campylobacterota; class Campylobacteria; order Campylobacterales; family Helicobacteraceae; genus Helicobacter_F; species Helicobacter_F equorum. The sequence goes on from NZ_FZPO01000036.1 coordinate 48,148, forward strand.
GCCACATCACTAAAGCGCATTTCAAGAGGTTTTAACTCCAAATCCCCAAAAAGTGGTAATTTTTCAATATGTTCTTTTTTGCTACTACCAAAACCCAGCCATGATCCCACGATACTAAAGAGACTTTCTTGTTCATCATGCGTGAATTTTTTGTCCTTAAGTGAAACTTGTCGGACACGCCCTAATGCGTCTATTTCTATCTCAAAATCTGCAGATTCAATAATGGCAATAAGAGAATCTTTGATTGCAAGATTATGTGTGGTAGCTTGTTGCAATATGTCTTTAGTATTTGGTGCTCGGCTCGCACTTATAGGCGATACAGAATCTACCGAAGTATGTTGAGTAGCTACTGGGGCTTGTGTATTTGGTTGCTTAGGTGGGAAAAGATACATATATATGCCAAAAAAAGCGATGCTTAACACCACCACAAGCATAATACGCCCTAATGGCGTATTGTCGTTGTTGTGTTGATTTGGGTTTGGATAATACATGGCAATGCCTTTAAAAAGATTTGATTATAACAAACAAACATCGTATTTGTTTTGGGTAAGAAATTGTAACCAAAAACAAAGGATTTTTATAGGGTATGAGCCAATATTTGATAGTTTTTTGCTTTTGTGTGGGAAAGTATAACCTTAGTGTTAAAGACATTGTAGGATAGTCAATACCACCTTTATGAAGTGAATTGCAAGACAAAACACGCACACAAGATTTATACAATGCCACAAAAGGTCTATCAAAATCAAAAAGCCACAACGCATAATGTGAGCAAGTCGGATAGAATCTACATTGTCGCCCCAAAAAGATTGAGAAGCTTTTTTGATACGCTATGATAGCAAAACGTACCAATGCACTAAGAATTCTACGCATACACTCTACTTACTATATTTTGGGGCTTTTTGTATGTGTATTTGAGTGCTTTTTGGCACATTGTGGCAAAATCCGCATAAGAGAGATCTTTAATCCCAATCTTTGGCACAAACACAAGACAAAGCCCCTTAAAGCTTTCATCTTGACACAATGCACGCATTCTCCGCTTATAAAGATTGCGTTTGGGTGCACACCCAATCTTTTTTGATACACTCAATCCTAAATATACATCAGCCTTGCGAGATTGTATATCTTGATAAATTCTAAAAGCTTTTTGGGAAATTTTGGGAGTTAATTGCTTGGGTAATAAAATGTAAAGGCTAAAGTATGGAGTATCAAAGCGAGATCCATTTCTAAAGATACAATCAAACTCACGCTTATTCTTTAGAGAATCTATCCTCAATGCTCGCATATAAATATTTACACACTAAGTCGTTTTCTACCCTTAGCACGTCTTGCGTTAATTACTCGGCGTCCATTTTTTGTTTTCATTCTTACACGAAATCCGTGAGTGCGTTTCTTTGGGGTATTATGTGGTTGATATGTTCTTTTCATTGTTGTGTCCTTTTGCTAACTTAAAGCTTGGAATTCTTCCAAAAAAATACTTAAAAAAAGGTTATTTAATCCCAAGCTCTTTGCTTAAATCCACAATCGCTTGGAGATTCTTATCGGCTTTTGTTATGACACGAAATTCCACCCTACGAGACTTATCATCATTTTCTAATGGCTTGGCAAAACTTAAGCCATTTGCACGCAAAACCTCTATAAGCCAATGCTTTTGTGAATCTATGTTTTTTTGATTAAAGCAATACTTTAGCACCTCAAATGCCCTAGCTTGTGAAAGTTCTGCATTGCCAAGGTACCTATCTTCTAACGTAGTGGCGCTTTGCCAGCCACTTGAAGTATGCCCCTCTATGCGAATCTCTTCGATATTTGTTTGATATTTTGGAAGTGAAAGGATACGTACATAGCGAGGGAAAAAGTCATCTAAAATATCCTTAAATCTTTGTTTTACATATCTATCGCCCGTGTCAAAAAGCACTTCAGGCTCTCTAAATCGTATAGTATTATCTGTATCAATCTGTGCGTCCCAACGCGCCAAGTCTTTAGAAAATTCTTTTTGTAAATCTACATAAAGTTCTGCCTGTAGATTTGAATAATGTTGGGCAATAGATCGCATTTTATCATTCATTTGGCTAAGTGTCTTGTTTTGTTGGTTTAGCATTTCTTGATCTTTTTGCGAAAGCAGCATAAAAGAAATCATAATAAGCAAAAAAATCATCATAATCCCTGCCATCATATCAGAGATGCTAATCCAATGATTATGTGAGGATTGTCTATCCATAACCTAACGCCTTGTGCCAATAAGTTCTTTGATACGCTCTAAAAACCATTCATAGTTTTGCCAAAAACTATCCACACTCTCACTCATTGCTTTATCAAGATTGCGTAGTGAATCTTGCATATCTTGAGAGAGTGTAGCATTATCTTGCAATGCACGACGCATATGTTGCCCTAGATTCTCATACAAACTATGCAAATGCGTAACATTTTGTGTAATATCGCCTTGGGTTTGATTCATAAAATGCATAATCTGCTTTTGGAAGTTCCCAAATTCTGTAAGGATTTGTGTGCTTGTATCTTTAGGGATACGTACAGATTCTTTGCTTAGTTTTTGGAGCACCTTGAGATATTCTAACGTAAGGGATTTGATATAGGTATGTGCTTGTTGATACTGCGTCTGTAAGTTTTCAGCAAGATGTTTGCTTAGTTCAAGACTTTGATTTTTAGCCCCCTCAATCCCTTGTGTCAGAGAATCTATGCCCTCACGATAGAGTTGTAAATCCGCATTCAAGGCAGTATGCAATGCCTTTTGGTGTTGTTCTTGCATACCTAAAAGTTGAGTAGAAAATGTCTCTATGATAGTTTTGTGCTGTGTGCTAATCTCATCTTTTAGTGTCCTAAAGTCTTCCAGATTCTGTGTATGCAATGCCTTAGCCCCTTGCGCAAAGTTTTCGATCTGTCCCAAGAGCAATTCCAAACCCTCTTTAGCCTCATTCCCAAAAGTTTGTATAAGTGTATGCGTAGATTGTGTGAGTGAGACAAATTCTGCTTGTAAGATTTGCAGACATTCTTTAAGGGTGGATTCTATATTTTGTGTGCTATGTGCGATTATATCCTTGCTAAAGGCTTTGAGATTTGAGAAATTATCTTGAGCTAGTTGTGTGAGCGAATCCCTATGTATTTGTAGTTGAGAATCTAATGTATGCGTATGTGAATCTATACTTTCTTTCAGATACTCTGCACTCTGGGTGATATGTGTTTGCAAAGTACCACTAAGTCCCTTGCTATATTCCGCTATGTTTTCTACAAGAGTGCTAATGTATTGTTTGGCTGTTTGGCTACCCTCTTTGGCAACAACAAAAAATGTCTGAAGATTTTGTAAGCACTGCTTAGAATCCCCCTCCAAACTCGCGATAGTTTCAAGATGCGTCGCCAAATTTTTTTGTATAGATTCAAAAGACTGCATAAGACGCAATGTATTTACATAAAATTCTTGCACTTGGGTATTTTGCTCTGTAATTTTTTCTAGATTCATAGCTGTGTGTGAAAGTGCGTCTTTAGCATTATCAAGCGATTGCTGTGTGCTCATCAAAAGCGCCTTACTTTCTTGCACAAAGTCTTTATACTCTTCTTGCCATTGCAAAAGCTTTACAACCGCACTATTTAGTTCCTTAAAATTCTCCCCAAATTGATCTTGTAAATTTGTATTAAAATCCTTAATCACAGATTCTAAAGCCCTGATAAGTTCTTGCGAAGCACCCTTGGCAAGTTGTGAAACCGCCTCTTGAAGCGTATGATTTATAAGAGAAAATTGAGACTGCATAAGGGCATTATTACGCTCATACAAACTATGAATATCTTGTGTGCTAGGCAATGTCTGTATATGTGTCAAAAGCTGTGGCAAAGTATGCAAATGCGTAAAATGCTGTGCTTGTTTGGCTAAATATTCTAGGTTACTCTCTTCACCGCTTTTTAATGGTGTGCGTTTTTGCAAAATCGCTAAAATAATTGCCAATCCCATACCCAAAATTGATGTATAAAATGCAGTCTTTAAACCATTAAGCAACAAAGGCACAGAATTTTCTAAATGTGTAGTATCAAAACCCCAAAGCCCCACAAAGATTCCCACAAAAGTCCCCAAAACCCCTGTGCTCATAATAATAGATTTCAAATCCCTATGGATTCCGCCTACATAGCTTTTATAATCCCACACACAAAGCGCAATCATAAAAACACTAAAGACAATATTGACACCAAAAATCACTGCTTGCATTCTATTTCCTTACATTCTTAGTGATACAAATTCCACCCTTAGCCCATTAAGCAATCTTATTCCTTGTTTGGAGGAAGTTTTTGCGTAACAACATACACATTTTCAAAACCAAGCATTTGCAAAAGCGCACTTACTTCCAAAAAATGCTCTAATCCGCTTTCTCTATCGCCCTTTATGACAATCTGTGTGTGCTTGGGCGTTTTTTCTAGCCATGCTTTGAGTGCTTGTGAATCTAGCTGTTTATTATGCACAAAATATTGCCCTTGCTTATTGATGACAATCATTTCTTCTTGTATCTGTGCTTCTTCACCAGATTGCACACCATCTTCTAGCTTAGGAATCTCTACCTCAATGCGACTGTGTTGCACAAAACTTGCACTTGTAAGCACGATAACAAGCAATACAAGCATAATATCAATAAATGGGATAAGGTTTAGAGAATCAATTTTTTTCATACTCTTACCCTAAATATCATAATTACTTGGAGAATGTATCGTAGGATTATGCGCGATATCCCATTGCGTGAGAATCACCTCCGTCTTGCGAAGCAAAAAATTATAAAACACGATTGAAGGTATCGCCACAAAAAGCCCTGCTGCCGTTGTTTTAAGCGCCAAAGAAAGCCCAGACATAATAGCTTGCGTATCCACAAGTGAGTTACTACCAATCTCTACAAAAGTTACCATTATCCCAAACACCGTCCCCAAAAGCCCAATATATGGTGCATTTGATCCAATAGTTGCGATAAGAGTAAGTCGCTTATGAAGTGCCAACTCTAAAACTCTCTTATCCCCAAAGGCACGCACATTGATAGTTCTAAAAAACAAATATCGTTCTATGGCTACACCAAGCACGATAACACTTAAAAATAACAAAAATCCAAGCACACCATAATCAACTACTGCACGCATTTACAATCCTTTCAAAGCATTTTTTACGCTACTTTGTGCCTCTTTTTTAAGTTCTTTTTGTTTGAGAGATTCACGCTTATCATAAAGCTTTTTTCCTCTGGCCAATGCAATTTCAAGCTTAATGATATTTTTGTGATTAAAATATATACTAAGTGGCACGATTGCTAGACTCTGTGTAGCGACTTTACCAAACCATTTATCAATCTGACGCCTATGTAATAAAAGTTTTCTTGTCCGCCTTTCATTTGGGCGAAAATGCGTATTTGTATGCGTGAGTGCGCTAAAATGCGCATTAAACAAAAATGCTTCACCTTTCATAATCCGCACAAAGCTATCCTTTAGATTAACTGCTAAAGCTCTTGCTGCTTTCACTTCACTTCCCAAAAGCACAATCCCCACCTCCAAAGTCTCTAGAATTTCATAATCAAAATACGCCTTTTTGTGCTTGTTGATGGGTTTGTAAGCATTGTTTTCTCGTGAGTGCACCCTCTATCCTTGAAACTTATCTTTTGTCCATTATATCTTAAATTTAACATTTTTAGATTTTGCATATTTGGCATGTGCTTTAAGCGTTTTGCAAAAAAAAAAAAAATAGAATGTCATACTCTAAAGATCGTTAATTGCACAAAGGAACGCCATGAGAAATCTTATTAAAAAATTATACAGAAAAATACTTCCCCTACATTGGCGAAAATTATTCTATAAATATCGCCACAAAGACACAATCGGTTATCAACGATGGTGCGATAATACTATTCCCAATGTCCTTGATCGTTATATTGCACTTACCACCCCAACACGCGATAGGGAAACACAAAAAAGCTCTTAAAGGATAATCTGCGCATAATCGAGATAGAAATCTCTTCATTTTGTAATCGCACTTGTTGGTTTTGCCCAAACTCCATCGTAGATAGAAAGAAAAAAATCGAGTTTCCAGAATCTGTCTTTTTACGATGTATTGATGATCTTGCTGAGATTGGGTATGAGGGAGATCTCAATTTTCATCGCTTTAATGAAACACTAGCAGACAAAGATCTTATCCTAAGGCGTCTTTCACAAGCTAGATCCAAACTCCCCAAAGCACAACTCGGAATATTTAGCAATGGTGACTATCTCACACGCCAATATCTTGATGAGCTTAAAAATGCTGGTATGAGCTATATGGTTATGAGTTATTATCTCAAAAAAGGTGAAAACTTTGATAAAAACAAGGTGCTCAAACCAGCGATGCAAAAAATGGCACAAAAACTCAATCTCAAATACGAAGTAACCATAGACACACCACAAGAATATGGCGTAACTTTTAAATATCCTGGGGTGGACTATATCTTATATCGCTGTTGGAATCCTGATGCAAGCGGTTTTGATAGAGGCGGTGTCATCAAGAAGTTTAGCCAAAGAGAAACCAAAATCCGTGATTATGGGTGCCATTTTCCATTACAAAGCATCTATATTGATTACAACTGCCTCACGATGCCTTGTTGCCATCTACGAAGTGATATAGATTCACACAAAGATTTGATCCTAGGTGATGTTTCCAAACAAGATCTGTTTAGTCTCTTTAGTAGCCCAAAATACATACAAATACGTCAACTTCTCACACCAAATACACAAAAATGCGGACCTTGTGCAACCTGCACCGCTAATGTAAATCTATCTAATTGGTTCAAAGCCTAGTTTAGTATTTTTAAGGCTGTGCTATATCAAAATACTTCATCTCAAAGAATTCACAAAGCACAGCCAATCCCCACCTCC
>NZ_FZPO01000035.1 GCF_900198655.1 Helicobacter equorum
TTTTTACGCAGGTCAAAGAATATGTAGAATTTTTGGGTATGCTAAGTGGTAAGCCTACAAGGGGTTATCTTATCTATCCTGCCAAAACGCAAATGTGTATAGCGATTCAAGGAGGATTAGATGTGTAGCAAAATTACAAAGGACTTAGGCTATAGGTGTATGTTTGTTATTTTTTGTGTGAGAAGTTTGAATATAGGAGTAGAGAATGAAAGATTGGAATGAAGAGTGTGCGGTAGTAGGTGTTTATAATGTAAAGAATGCCACGATTTTAAGCTATTATTCATTGTTTGCAATGCAACACAGAGGGCAAGAGGCTAGTGGTATTAGCACCTCTGATGGCACAAAAATCACGACACTTAAAGGCAATGGTTTAGTGACAAAAGTTTTTGATGAAGAAAATCTCAAAAAACTTCAGGGTAAATCAAGCATAGGACATAATCGTTATTCTACTGCAGGAGAAGATTCTATTAACGAAGCGCAACCTATTTTTGCGCGCTATTCGCTTGGTGAAATGGCAATCGTGCATAATGGTAACCTCACAAATGCTAAAGCAGTGCGTAAAATGCTTATAGATAAAGGTGCGATATTTCAAAGCCATCTTGATACAGAGAATCTTATTCATCTTATCGCCAACTCTCAAAAAGAACATCTTGTGGATCGTATTATTGATGCGCTAAGCTATGTTGATGGCGCGTATTGTTTTGTGTTTCTTTCACGAAGTAAAATGTTTGTCGTGCGTGATCGCTATGGATTGCGTCCATTGAGTTTGGGTAAGATTTATAATGATGATGGCAGTGTAGGGTATATCGCGGCAAGTGAAACTTGTGCATTTGATCTTGTGGGGGCGGAATATGTGCGTGATGTTGCACCCGGTGAGATGCTAATTTTTGAAGGTGCATATACGCCACTTAATGCATGTGAGCCAAAAAGTGTGCAGGTTTTTGCACCAAAACCTAAGCCGTGCGTGTTTGAGTATATGTATTTTTCTCGCCCTGATAGTCAAGTGTATGGCAAAAATGTGTATGAGATCCGCAAAAATATGGGGATTGAACTTGCCAAAGAGCATAGACTCAATGCTGATATTGTTATTCCCGTGCCAGATTCTGGAGTAGCAGCAGCACTTGGATATGCAAAGCAAAGTGGCATAGACTTTGAGCTTGGGATTATTAGAAATCACTATGTGGGACGGACATTTATTGAACCCTTGCAAAGAATGCGCGAATTAAAAGTGCGACTTAAACTTAATCCTATTTCTAGTGTTATACAAGGCAAAGAAATCATTGTAATTGATGATTCTGTGGTGCGTGGGACGACAAGTAAGCAGATTGTGCAGATTCTGCGTAAAGCAGGGGCAAAAAAAGTATATCTTCTTATTTCTGCACCTCCTACCATATCGCCGTGCTATTATGGTGTGGATACACCTGATAGAGATCAGCTTATTTGTGCAAACAAAAGCATAGAAGAAGTGCGATCGTATATTGGGGCAGATTTTTTGGGCTTTTTGTCTATTGATGGTATGTTGCGTAGCATCGGAGGAAATCAAGAATTTTGCAAGGCGTGTTTTGATGGGCAGTATGTCGATGAATATTTACTCCAAAGTGCTAAATAGGGATAAAAATTTTAAGGAGTAAATATGCGTGTGATCCTTACTGTTGGGCGGTATTTCAAAAAGCGTTTTGGGAGTAGGGTGCGCAAAATCCCCATTTCCTTGCAGGGTTTTACATGTCCAAATATCGATGGGAGTGTTGCAAAGGGAGGATGTATTTATTGCGATAATGAATCGTTTTCGCCAAGTCTTGTGAAAATTGATAAGCGTAGTGAAGTGAAAATGAATTTTACACTCAAAAATAACCCACTTTTGGACAAACAACTTACACAGCTTAGAGAACAATTTGCGTGGCATGCGGAGTTTCATGAGCGAAAATTTGGTATTTCAAAATATATGGTGTATTTTCAATCTTATACCAACACATATGCACATATCGATACACTTAAAGCCTTGTATGATTGTGCATTAGGGTTGCCTAATGTCGTAGGTATGAGTATTGGCACTCGGATTGATTGCGTGGATGATGAGGTGCTAGATTTGCTAGAGGGTTATGTCAAGGCAGGGAAAGAGATTTGGCTTGAATATGGGATTCAATCAGTGTATAACAAAACCTTAGCACTCACCAACAGAGGACATAGTATAGATGGCGCTAAGGAACTCTTTGCCAAAACTCGCGCTAGAGGGATAAAGGTGTGTGCACACATTATCTATGGATTGCCTGAAGAAAATGAGGAAATGATGTTACACACACTAGATTCTGTTATAGAATGGGGGATTGATAGTATCAAGATTCACCCTATGTATGTTGTCAATGGAACACGATTGGCAAAACTCTACAAAGATGGAGAATATAAGCCTATTAGTCTAGAAATGTTTGGAGATCTTATCGTGGAATCTTTGCGTCGCCTACCACCTGAAGTCGTGGTGCAACGCATTAGTGCAGGAGCGCACGATGAAACTCTTCTTGCACCACAATGGTGCTTTGATAAAAATATTCAAATGCGTTACATACGCGATAGACTAAAGGCAATAGGCATTGAATACTAAACCTTGTGTAAAGAAAGCAGATGAGTGTCTATAACGTTCTAGCTTGGTTAAATTTCTTTATTGCTGATGTGCGTGATGGCTTAGGCCCTTATCTAGGCGTATTTTTAAAAAATCATCACTTCTTAGAGGGGCAAATTGGGCTTATTGGCACAATTACTTCTCTTTGTGCATTGCTTTTTGGTGTGCCACTTGGAATCTTAGTCGATAAGACACCTTATAAACGCGCACTCATTGCATTTTGCATTTGTGCTATTAGTGGCAGCGTGCTGTTAAACTTCTTGTATCCAACATTTCTTTTTACACTCACCGCACAACTTGCTATCGCTTTGTGTGGCGTGTTTCTCGCTCCTGCTTTTGCAGCGATAACGCTTGGGATTGTTGGCAGGGAGCAATATGCCATTCAAACAAGTAAAAATGAAGCCTATAAACACGCCGGAACTGCTTTTAGTGCAGGATTAAGCCTCGTGTGTGCTTGGTATTATGGGATAACTTCGATTTTTATCATCACTATCCTCATGGGAATCTTTTCGTTATTGTGCCTTGCATTGTTACGCAATGTCTCTATAAACCATGCTTTGGCAAGAGGTAATGAAGAATCTACCGCCACCATATTTAAGCCAAAATCCCTTAAAAGAAGTTTTATGGACAAACGCATTATAGTGTTAAGTTTTGTAATGTTTTGCTTTCACCTTAGTAATGCCGCTATGTTGCCACTTTTAAGTCAGCGCGCACATACTTTGGGGATAGATTCAAGTGGTGCGTATGCAGCAGCCACTATTATCATCGCTCAAAGCACAATGATTCTTATCGCGCTTGTGTGTGGCAAACTTATTGTAAATCCTTTAGGGGATTCTCATAGAGATTTGCATGATAATAGTAATTCCAAACTCTCAAAAACCCTTTTTACTCTTATGGCAATTTCTCTCATAGGGCTTTGTGTGCGTGCGATGATTGCGGCAAATTATGAGGGCTTGGATGGTATGGTCGTTACACAGATTCTAGATGGAGTTGGTGCTGGGATTACAGGTGTGATTGTGCCTATTTTGGTGGCGATAGTCTTGCGTGGTAGTGGGCATATTAATGCTGGATTTAGTTTTGTGATGACTTGTGGTGGTATCGGTGGTGCATTAAGCGGAAGCTTGGGTGGCTTTGTGGCGCAGTATTTTGGGTATTTTCATGCGTATATAGCTTTGGGCAGTGCAGCGTTGCTTGGGGTTATTGTGTGGAGTTTTTCTTGGGTTATTTTTAAAAATCTTACACAAGCTAATTTCTGAATCTAGGGTTTGCTGAAATGTATTGCGTGGCGTGTATAATGCCAAGTTTAATTTATTTATTGTAGGAGATATGTATGAAATACAGATATTTAGGCAATAGTGGGCAAGTTATCCCAAATATGATGTTTGGAACTGCGACATTTGGAGGTAGTACAGAGATATTTAAAAAATGGGGTAGCACTCAAGTAGATGAGGCTAAGGCTTTGGTTAGAGTGTGTATGGATTTGGGGTTTAATGCTTTTGATACCGCAGATTGTTATTCTCTTGGAGATTCTGAAATTATTTTGGGACAAGCCCTTAAGGATTACAAAAGATCTGAAGTTTTTATCTCTACAAAAACAGGTATGTGGATGAGTGATAATCCAAATGACATTGGCACTTCAAGATCAAAGATTTTGCAAAGTATTGAAGCGAGTTTGCAGAGATTACAAACAGATTATATTGATTTATATCATTTGCATTGCTATGATGCCAAAACACCACATATAGAAGCCTTACAAACACTTAATGACTTAGTCAAAACAGGCAAAATACGCTATTTTGGGGTGAGCAATTATTCGGGTTGGCATTTGATGAAAATGCTAAGTGTTGCAGATGCCTATAATCTCCAAAGACCCGTGGTGCATCAAGCATATTATTCGCTTGGCGCAAGAGAATTTGAAAATGAGTTAATGCCACTTGGCATAGAAGAAAAAATAGGCACACTTGTTTGGAGTCCTTTGAGTGGATCCTTGCTATCGGGCAAAATCACAAGAAGTAAGCAAAACATCGATGATTCTAGGTTAGGAAGAGGCGGTGCTTGGGATATGGATAGAGAGCATTTATTAAGCATTGTAGATGAACTAGAATCTGTTAGCAAAGAAACTGGTCATTCAATAGCACAAATCGCACTTGCTTGGGTATTATCAAGACCAACAATTAGTTCTCTTGTGATAGGTGCTACAAAAGTTGAGCAATTAAAAGAAAATTTGCAAGCTAGCAAACTACAGCTTGATACAGAACATATCAAAAGATTAGATAAGGCTAGTCAAACAAAATTGGCATATCCATATTGGCATCAGAGATTTACGGTAGACAACAGAGACCCTTATCCTGTGAATCTGTATTAAGTAAATCAAGCATGAGATATTTAGAAGTATATTTATAACAGCTTATATTATCTTTGCGACAAGATAGATTCAAGGTTTATATTATAAAATCAGATCCTAATAGTTAAAGGAGCTTTCTTGGCTTATACGCAAAACTTGATAAACCCACCCTTTAGCTATACAGGATCTAAATATAAACTCTTATCTCGCATCAAATTCTAGAAACCATAAGTATTGTGCACACTTATAATCTTCCATATAAAGCTTTTAATAGTGGTAAAACAAATTACAAATCATCAAGAGTATATCTTTATTTGCCAAATCGTATAAGACAATATATTTTTTCACGGATCACATTAAAGAAACGCAAGAGCATTGAAAGCACTACAGAACCTTTTTCTTTTAATGAAACACCTCTTTTAAGTAAAAACACAATATAATACCCACATCAAAACCTAACAGCAGGGAATCCTATGGCAAAAATGACATTTTTGGAGTTAGCAGAAAACATTTTGCAAGAAACTAAGCAACCTATGACTTACCAACAAATATGGGATCTAGCTACACAAAAGAGACTTACGCAATCTTTAGAAAGTGCTGGTAAAACACCTTGGCAAACCTTGGCAGCGCAACTTTATTTGAATATTAAAAGGCAAGATTCTAAGTTTATCATTGTTACCAAGCGACCTACCACCTTTTGGCTCAAGTCTCGCAAAGATGAATTCAAAGAAGATGTGCAAGAACTCATCACCAAAGAAGAAACAGAAAGTTTAAAAAACACCAAATACAAAGAGCGAGATTTACACCCTTTGCTTGTGTATTATCTCGCAAATGCAAATGAATTTAGTTTGCAATGCAAAACAATCTATCACGAAAAAAGCAAAAAGCAAATAAGTGGCAAAGACAAATGGGAAAACCCAGATATTGTGGGCGTATATATACCTTTTGATGATTATGAACCCCAAATTCTTGAGATACTCAAACATATCAATCAAAATGTATGTAGCCTACTTTCGTTTGAATTAAAAGTTAAAGTAAATTTTGGGAATCTTAAAGAATCCTATTTTCAAGCAGTCTCTAATTCTAGTTGGGCAAATGAAGGGTATTTGGTGATTTTTGAAGAAATAGAAGATGAAATATTGGAAGAATTAAGGCGGCTTAATGCAAGTTTTGGGATAGGAGTAATCAAGCTAGAGGCAAACCCCTTGGATTCTAGAGTATTATTGTCAGCAAAAAGAAACGAAATTGATTTAGAAACTATGATGAGGTGTTAGAGGAAG
>NZ_FZPO01000048.1 GCF_900198655.1 Helicobacter equorum
TTAAAGTTTGCTTTTGGATATTTGAAATATCATAAAAAATCAAAAATTATAAACTAAATATATATACACTTAATGCCATTTTTTTGTATGTGTTTTGATCCTACCTCGCGTTACTTTACCTACTTCTAACACACCAATTCGACATATCTTAAGGATTCTGTATAGGGCGATTTTTTGTTTTGGAGAAATTGTAAAAAGAATTTCATACTCTTCGCCACCTTGCAAACGCCACTTTTGTTTGCCCATAGACATGGATCGCAAAAAACTGCTATAGCTCATGCCATATCCGCCCAAAAGCTTTGTCACATCTTGCAAAAGCCCATCAGAAAGATCCATACTCGCTTTTATGTCTTTGCCAAAACGCTTCATAAATGCCACGCGTAATGTTGGACACAAAAAACGATTAATATGTACTCTCATAGAATCTGGATTGTCTCCGCACAAAGTGTGTCGCTTAAAATTAGTATTTGAAAAATCCTTGTTAGAGAGCAGATACTTAAGAGTTCGAAAAGATTCTCCAAGCCCATAGATTCTATCCTGTGTGCAAAATATTGCCAATCCATTTTGCTTTACTACACGAGGAATTACACGTTTTGCTTGACCAAAAATACATATATGAAATTCCAATCTATTCCCGCACATGGTATCGCCACCCACAATTTGTATAGCAAATTTTTGACAAATTGTTTTTGTAGCATTAATAATCTCTTGGATTTTTTCTGGCGTAAAATCCCTTGGTATCACAAGGCTTAACAACGCGTATTTTGGCAAGGCATTTTTGACAAGAACATCTGAAATATTTACCAAAAATGCCTTTCTAGTCGCCTCATAAACACTAAACCATGATCGCTTAAAGTGAATATCCTCACAAAATCCATCAAGAGCAACTATCCAACGCCTAGAATCTCGAAAAGTATCAAAACCAAATGTATGCACATCATCATCAAGCCTAGCACAGATTCCGCTCTTTTGCAATCCTTTTAGAAAAATTTCTTCTATACTTTGCATAACTATTTTTGCATTTTTAAACTTATATCAAGCCATTTTGCCTGATGTATAAGCGATCCTATACTTAAGGCATCAACCCCGCTTTTGGCATATTCACTAATATTGTGCAATGTGATGTTGCCACTAGCTTCTAATGCAATATGTGGATAGCTCTCATTGCGTAATGCCACAACTTTTTTAATCTCATCAATCACCATATTATCACACATCACAATATCAACACCAGCCTCAAAAGCTTTGTGCGCCATCGTATAATCATTAACTTCAATTTCAATCTTACATGTCCAAGGAATCTGCTTGCGTGCATGCACAATTGTAGATTCTAAATCTTGGATAAGTGCTAAATGCGTATCTTTTAGCATAAGTGCGTCATCTAATCCGAATCTATGATTATCTGCGCCACCATTACGCACGGAATATTTTTCAAATACGCGCAATAGCGGGCGTGTTTTGCGCGTATCAAGAATCTTGATATGTGTTTTGGCACATTGCACAAAAGCGTGAGTGTGTGTTGCTATTCCACTGCTATGGGCAATGATATTAAGTAAGGTGCGCTCAATTTGGAGAATTGCAATATAACTCCCACGCACAATTCCTAAAATCTTATGAGATTCAAAGGCTTGTGAATCTTGCACAAATAATTCTAGTGTAACATTATGCGCGCTACACAAAGCTTCGATATATATTTGACCAGAAAAAATTCCCGCCTCTTTGGCTATAATATGCGCACAAGCATCTCTATCTTGCGCTACATACGCAAATAAATCTCCTCTCCCTAGATCTTCAGACAAAGCCTCTTTGACAAACTGCATAATATCCATATGACATCCTCTATTTTTCTAGCATAAGCTTTAAGGTATGTATTTGTGTATCAACCCTTACATAAAGCCCTAAAACACCACTTTGTAATTCACGAGGATCAATCACGATAAAGCCTCCCCTTGGTGGATTACCAACCTTAAGTGTATTCTTACGCAAATAACTAGAAAGAATAACTGATCTTTCTCTTCTCTTTTCTTCAAGGCGTTCAGATTGTTCAAGACGATCCCGTGCGCTATATACCCAAGGCGTATATAGGAAAAATCTAGGATGACCACGATAAATAAGTATAGGTGAAGAAATCAAAACAGATTGTGAAGAAGTTCGCTCTTTGGGAGTAAAGATACCAAAAGATTCTATAACCTTACCAAAATTGAGACTTGATTGTTTAGCCATTTCATAATCTAGAATCTCTACTTGTTTGCCATTTTGTAATGCCCATATACAATCTAAATCAAACACAAATTGACCACCTTTTTTTATTTGGGCTACAATAAATATAGCTAAGGGTATATTGTCACTTTCTCCTACGAGGTTTTGAGCAACTTCAAAACGAACTAAAGATTGTGATGTTTGGGAGGTAAAAATCTCTACCCCACTATCAAATTCTCTTTGTAAAGAATCCTGTGGGATTGCAGTAATATGATAGCTAGAACAGCCAAGCAATAATAGACTACACACAAATACTATTACGCGTAGCCCTTTCATTATTCTTTAAGCTATACAAACTCAATGATAGCCATTTGTGACGCATCACCTCTACGAATACGTGTTCTTTGAATCCTCGTATAACCACCGTTACGATCTTTGTATTTTGGTGCTATTTGTGCGATAAGTTTCTTGGTGGCTTCCTTATCTTGTAAAGATGCAAATACAAAGCGATGTGTATTTAAATCTTCAACTCGAGCGACACTCACGAGCTTTTCAATATAAGACTGAAGTTCCTTTGCTTTAAATACACTTGTCTCAATTTTTTCATATTTTATAAGTGCAATAGCAAGATTCTTAAGCAACGCCTTTCTATGTGCTGAAGTCCTACCAAGTTTTCTGTATCCATGATTATGTCTCATTGTACTCTCCTTAAGCTTTTAGTTTGGCAAGTTTGCGAGAGAATGTTGCTTTTAGATCTTCTGAGAGGTCTACACCTATAGGATAACCCAACTCCTGAAGTTTTTCAGCAATTTCATCAAAAGATTTCTTGCCCATATTTTTGATATTTTTTATATCATTTTCTTCCATACATGTGAGCTCGCCAACATACTTAAGCCCCGATCTATCAAGACAATTAAAACAACGTGCACTCAAATCCAAAGAACTCAAAGTCATTAAAAGTGTCTTTAGTTCTCCACTATCTTCTGTATTTCTGCTTGGTGTATTAGATTCTTGAAGATCCACACCAAAAACAGCCATTTGTTTATACATTATCGCAATCGCATCTTTAAAAGCTTCCAATGGCTTAATTTGCCCATCTGTTTGAATATCAAATACAAGCTTTTCAAAGTTTGGATTATCTTCAAGTAAGACATTACTAATATCATACACAACACGCTTTACCGGCGTAAAATACGCATCAAGAGGTATGTACCCTTCTGGTATATCAGCTCTAATCTCTTCACTAGGTACATACCCTATACCTTTTTTGATCGTGAGAGAAAAACTTAATTCAAAATTTTCATTAATAGTCGCTAGGTATACATCTGAATTCACCACATCTGTTAAATCATTAATAAGATCCTTACCATTTAATACCATTGGACCCTTAAAGTTATAACTAAGCTCCGCAGAAGAATCGTTTTTCTTATCTTTAATACTAAAACGAATATTCTTGAGATTCGCTATAAATTGCGATACATCCTCAACAATTCCTCGAATAGAGTCAAATTCATGTGTTACGCCATCAATTTTTAGAGCTATTGCTGCATATCCTACCGAACTCGAAAGCAACAAACGTCGTAATGGATGAGCAAAAGTAATAGCATAGCCAGATTCAAAAGGTGAAACACTTATCATAGTGCGGTTTTCCCCCACTTCCTCTACTTTTATATCTTCAGGAATATAGGGCTGTGTTTTAATTGTTTTCATCCTAATTACCACCTTTACATATTATTTAGAATACAACTCAACAATAAGTCTCTCTTCGATAGGAATTACTACTTCTTCTCTCACAGGGAAGCGTGTAAAGATTCCAAAAGCTTTATCTTTATCGACATCAACCCATGGTACAATCCCTGTCTGTGCAGTAAGTTCAATAGCACGAATGACTTGAGGATTTTTTTTGCTTTTTTCTTTAAGTTCGATTTTTTGTCCAACACGCACAGAATATGAAGGTATATCCACTCTCTTACCATCCACCAAAATATGTCCATGTGTTACTAATTGACGTGCAAATCTTCTTGTAGTTGCAAAACCCATACGATACACAACATTATCAAGCCTGCATTCAATAAGACGAATAAGATTCTCTCCTGTATTCCCCTCTTGTCTATTAGCTTCTCTAAAAAGTGCCCGGAATTGCTTTTCACTTGTGCCATACATAATTTTTGCTTTTTGCTTTTCTGCAAGTTGCAATCCATACTCTGAGATTTTACCTCGTTTTTGCCCATGTTGACCAGGGCCATATGCACGCTTTTCAAGCGCACCCTTACCAGCTAAACGGCGCTCACCCTTTAGTGCGAGAGACACACCAAAACGTCTTTCTAGTTTTTCTACCGGACCTCTATATCTTGCCATCTTTTCTCCTTACACTCTTCTTCTTTTTGGTGGTCTACAACCATTATGTGGCAATGGCGTTACATCTTTGAGCCACAATACCTTGATTCCCTCTGTTGCGCCTACGCTTTTTACAGCAGTTTCGCGTCCACTTCCTGGTCCTTGAACCTTAATACCAACTTCCTTAATGCCATGTTCTTTTGCCTTAGTTAATGCAGACTCGACTGCTTGTTGTGCCGCATAAGGAGTAGATTTTTTACTTCCCTTAAAACCTAAGCCACCCGCAGTAGCCCAACAAATAACATTGCCCATTTCATCTGTGATGGTTACATTTGTATTGTTAAAGGTTGCAGAAATACACACAATCCCACGAGCGATATTTTTTTTCACCACTCTCTTTTTTGTTACGTTGCGTTTTGCCATTCTCTACTCCTTATTTACTTCCAACGGTTTTTTTCTTACCCTTACGTGTTCGGGCATTGTTTTTTGTTGTTTGACCGCGGACAGGCAATCCTCTTCTATGGCGCAAACCGCGATAACTTCCTAAATCCATAAGTGCCTTGATATCCATTGTAACTTTCTTACGCAAATCACCCTCCACCATATAGCTTTCTTGAATCTTTTTAGCTATAGTAGAAACTTCGTCCTCGCTGAGATCATGAACTCGCTTATCAAAGGAAATATTAACAGATGTGAGTATATCTCTGGAACTTTTCAAACCTATTCCATAGATATAAGTCAATGCATACTCTACTCTTTTTTTCTTTGGCAAATCTACACCAGCAATTCTCGCCATTGTCTATCCTTGTCTTTGTTTGTGTTTTGGGGTTGAGCAAATCACTCTAACCACACCCTTACGTTTGATAATTTTACATTTATCGCACATTTTCTTAACCGAAGGTCTTACTTTCATACCTACTCCTTGCTTGAATTTGCAAAATCTAGGCTCTATTAAAACAGAAGCTCGATTTTAATAAAACTTGGGATTGTATGCAAAAAATCATTAAAAGCCACTTAGATCTCACTAAATTGTAAAATCTAGTTCTTAAACTTCTCATACAAAATCTAAGAGCTAGATTCTAAAAGGCTATATTATTTGTTTCGATAGACAATCCGTCCTTTATCCACACTATAAGGTGTTAACTCGATACGTACCTTATCGCCAGGTAAAATCCTAATGTAATTCATACGCATCTTACCTGCTATTCTACATAGCACAACCTTACCATTTGCAATTTCAACTTTAAAGGTAGCATTAGGCAATGCCTCTATAACTTTGCCATCAACCTCTATCATATCATCTTTTGCCATTTATGCCTCCGTTAATATCTGCGCCTTGCCACCAATAATTGCAACCGTATGTTCATAATGGCTTCCATTAAGCCCATCGGCAGAAACCACCGACCAATTATCACTTAATACTTTGGGTTCGCCACTTTTTTGACAAATCATAGGCTCTATGCAAAACACCATTCCCTCACGGATCTTAGGTCCCTGTTTAGGATTTGGTGTTTCCAAAAAATTTGGAATCTCTGGTTCTTCATGGGGTGCACGACCAATTCCATGCCCACAAAACCCCTGCAATGGCACAAAGCCACTCGCTATAATACGATCTTGTAAAAACTTACTCAATTCCTTGAAATGCATATTTACATGTATAGAATCTATAGCGTCATACAAAACATCTTTAGAGCATTGTATAAGCTGTTCATCTGCTTTGGTAATCTCGCCTATACCAAAAGTAATAGCTCCATCACCAAACCATCCATTGGATTCTGCCCCTATGTCCACACCCACAATATCCCCATTTTTTAGTCTATAATCAGTTGGGATACCATGAATAATGACTTCATTCACAGAAATACAAACAGCACAAGGAAAGCCATACAAACCTTTAAAAGAAGGCTTTGCACCACAAGAGAGAATAAAATCCTCTATAATAGAATCTAATTCTTTTAGACTCATACCTTCTTTTGCACTCCTTCGTGCTAGCTCCAAAGATTGTGCAACGACGCGATTTGGAATCTGTAATGCTGAAATTTCTTTGGGGTTTTTAATGCTTATCGCCATTACAACCCAACCGCACTAAGAGTTTTATATTTGCTCATATAAATCTGTGCTTCAATTTTTCGCATAGTATCTATAGCTACTTGCACTACAATAAGCACTGCTGTCCCACCAAAATAAAACTGAATACCCGTAGCTTTGACAATAAGCCAAGGAAGTGTAGAAACAAGTGCCAAATATAAAGAGCCCCACAATGTTAAATTACTCGCAACATTATTTAAAAATGTCGCCGTGCCTTCTCCGGGGCGCATACCTGGTATAAATCCACCCTGTCGTTTGAGATTATCTGCTATATCCTTAGCATTAAAAACGATCGAAGAATAAAAATATGCAAAGAAAATAACCAATAAAAACATAAGGAGATTATAGGTATATCCAGTCGGACTTAAAATATCAGCAATCTTACGCACCACTTCATTTGAAGAAGCTTGCAAAAGCGTCGAAGGAAAGACTAAAATTGCAGATGCAAATATAGGAGGAATCACACCACTAAGGTTAATTTTGATAGGTATGTAATTCATAATACGCTTATTTTGGTTTTGCATAATAACCTTACGCGCATAAGAAACTTGCACCCTGCGTTCTGAAAGCTCCACTATGATAATAGCCAAGATAGTAAAAATCACCACAAGCAAAAGCCCTATAAACGCAATAATACTAATTTGATCTGTATTTACCAAATCAAATACTGTAGCAATCGCTTGAGGAATACCTGATACGATACCAGCAAAAATAATAAGGCTAATACCATTACCAACACCTCTTTGTGTGATTTGCTCACCAATCCACATAAGCAACATAGTGCCTGTAAGCATAGAAAAAACTGCTATAGTTACAAAGACTGGCAAATCAATTGTTACAGCAGAACGTGCACCCTCTTGAATACTACCAAGACCTATGCTTACACTTATGGCTTGCACAATGGTAATAACAATAGTGACATAACGGATGATTTGCATATATTTTTGCATACCATCACGCTCTTTTTTCATTTTTGCTAAACCCGGAAATGTAGCCGAGAGAAGTTCCATAATGATGGATGCAGTAATATAAGGCATAATACCTAAAGAAATAATACTAAAACGCTCAATGGCATTCCCACTAAACATATTAAATAAGCCCAAAACGCCATCCGAATAATTACTAATAATACTCTGAATTACTCCCACATCAACGCCTGGAACAGTGACATACGCAAGAACTCTATAAACAAATAAAAATGCTAAAGTAATAAGAATTTTATTAAAAATCGCTCTATTCATTATTTATTTCCGCTAGTTGTAATAGACTCATCCTTAATTTTAGCAACAAGTGTTTTTGCCTTTGTCCCAATAATCTTGATACGCATTACATACGAAGGTATAGTAATTTTTTCTTTCAAACTTACCATAGTAATCTCTGTGAGAGAATCTAACACGCTCACCTTATCCGCATTCACAACATAAGGTTTTGACACCCTAGAAGTAAACCCAACTTTAGGTAATCGTCTTTGTAGTGGTTGCTGACCACCCTCAAAGCCTCTCTTTGCTTTGTAACCAGTCCTAGCAGTTTGTCCTTTTCCACCTCTTGTAGAAGTTTTTCCCATACCACTGCCTTGACCACGACCAATTCTCTTTATATCTTTTACACTACCCTTTGCGGGTTTAATATTTTCTAATGCCACGAAAAACTCCTTAATAACGCTTAAGCTTTAATCCTAGATAACGCATCAACCGTAGCACGAACGATATTATAAGGATTGTTTGAGCCAAGAGATTTTGTCAAAATGTCCTTAATACCTGCCAATTCAATCACGGATCGTGCCGACCCACCTGCAATAACACCTGTTCCCTCACTTGCAGGCTTTAGCAAAATACGACTTGCATTATACTTGCATTCAATATCATGTGCGATAGTTGTGCCTTTAACATTGACTTTGATGATATTTTTAAAAGCATCGTCAATTGCCTTTTTAATAGCATCAGGAACTTCTTTGGCTTTTCCTAATCCAAAGCCTATGAGACCATTTTTGTTACCAACAACAACTAATGCATTGAATCTAAAGCGACGACCACCCTTTACGACCTTTGTAACCCTGCCAATGTTTACTACTACTTCACTAAATTCTTCTCTATTAATTTCCATAAGCTTCCTTTCACTTTACACTAAAATGCGATACCATTTTCTCGCAAAGTATCCGCAAACACTGCAACTACGCCATGATACAAATAGCCATTTCTATCAAACACTATCTTAGAAATATCTTTCTTAGCAAGTTCTTGTGCAAAGCTTTGAGCAATTTTAGCAACACTCTCTTTATTGTTGCCAAGTCCTATTTTTTTACCATCAACTGCCACTAATGTGCTAGATTCTGCGTCATTAATCGCCTGTGCATAAAAATATTTATTCGATCTAAAAATCGTCACTCTGGGCATACCTGCAACACCAAAAACCTTACCTCTTGTTCTAAGTTTACGCTTAGCGCGTAATACTTTTTTTCTTTCTAACATATTTTCTCTCATTGCTTACACCTTATTTTTTAGAAGTTTTACCAGCTTTGCGGATAATCACTTCATCAGAATATTTAATACCTTTACCCTTATAAGGCTCTGGTGGTCTAAATTTTCTAATTTCAGCAGCAATCTGCCCTATCTGTTGTTTATCGCTACCCTTAATGATGATAGCATTCTTTTCTACACTCATCTCAACACCCTGAGGTATTGGATACACTACAGAGTGAGAAAAACCAAGTGCAAGTTCTAGATTCTTGCCACTAACATTTGCCTTGTATCCGACACCATTAATCTCCAAAACTTTTGTAAAACCACTGCTCAAGCCTATCACTATATTATTGGCTAACGCGCGATATGTCCCCCAATATGCTCGAGATTGTGGAGTGTCATCACTTTTAGCAAACCAAATATTGCCATCTTTTATTTCAATATTGACACGTCCAAAAGTTTCTAATTCTTGTTGAAATTTAGCGCCTTTAAAGAGCAACTTACTCCCATCCAATACTACTTCTACACCATTTGGAATACTAATTGGTCTTTTTCCAACTCTTGACATCACTATTCCTCCTTTTACCATATACTGCAAAGTGCTTCGCCACCGACATTAGCCTTATATGCTTCATCATTTGCGATTACACCTTTGCTTGTGCTTACCACGATAGTCCCATAACCATTTTTGAAGCGTTTTAATTCGCTATGTCCCTTATACACACGTCTACCAGGCTTACTAATTCTTTTAATTTCATTAATGGCACTCTTGCCTTGTTCATCATATTCAAGCTGCACACTAATAAATTGCTTACCATCTTTGTCAATCACCTTATAGTCTTTGATGAAGCCTTTTGTTTTAAAAACTTCCAAAATAGAAACAACAATTTTTGCATAATACAAATTTGCAACTTCTAGTCTTCTCATGGAAGCATTGCGAATGCGTGTCAAAGAATCTGCAATAATATCATTTACCATCATCCACTCCTTACCAGCTTGCTTTTCTAAGTCCTGGGATCAATCCCTCATTGCCCATTTTACGTAGGCATACACGACATAACCCAAAATCTCTGTATACAGAATGCGGTCTACCACACACTTGACATCTTGTATAGGCTCTTGCACTAAATTTTGCTTTTCTCTTAGCTTTTGCTATCATAGATTTTTTTGCCATTTTATCGTCCTTTTGCAAAAGGCATGCCAAACATTTCAAGTAGTTTGAAAGCCTCTTTATCGCTATTAGTTGATGTTACGATCGTGATATTCATACCGTGTGTCACCATAATATCATCATACACTACTTCTGGGAACATAAGCTGCTCATTAAGACCAAAACTATAATTTCCCCTCCCATCAAAACCATTGCGCTTAATACCCCTAAAATCCTTCACTCTAGGTAATGCAATAACAATAAGTTTTTCCAAGAAGTTATACATCATATTGCCCCTAAGCGTAACTTTCACACCCATTGGCATACCTTCACGCATCTTAAATCCTGCTACAGATTTTTTAGCTTTCGTAATAATTGCCTTTTGTCCAGCAATAAGAGAAATTGTATCGGCAATATTTTGTATAATTTTGCTATCTTTTGCATAATCTCCCGCACCAACACTAATCACAATTTTTTCTAGTCTTGGGACAAGCATTGCATTTGTAATTTGCAGCTCTTCTTTAAGCTTCGAGACAAGCTCTTCTTTATATTTTCTACGTAACTCAAACATTATTTATCTCCATCCGCTTTTTTCACATTAGAGATATCTATTGGCATCTCTTTGTTTACAAAGCCACCCTTGGGATCTTTGTCGCTAGGCTTGACTGATTTTTTAGCTACCCTCAAACCCTCAACTATAACTTGTCCCTTTTTTGGTAATACCTGAATCACCTTACCACTTTTGCCTTTATCATCGCCAGCGATAGCTACAACTACATCGCCCTTTTTAATTTTGCATTTCACTATAACACCTCCGGAGCTAACGATACTATTTTCATAAAATTTGCATATCGCACTTCTCTGCTAACTGGTCCAAAAATCCTTGTGCCAATAGGTTCCCTTTTTGCATCAAGAATTACAGCAGCATTTTCATCAAACCGAACTAAAGATCCATTTTCTCTATGAATCTCCTTTTTTGTTCTCACAATTACCGCCTTAACTACTTGCCCTTTTTTAACTTTTCCATTTGGAATTGCTTTTTTTACAGATGCAACAATCACATCACCAACACGTGCGTAACGTCTATGGCTACCACCAAGAACTTTGATACACATAATCTCTTTAGCGCCACTATTATCAGCTACATTTAGTCTTGTAAAACTCTGTATCATAGCTCTACTCCTTTCACCACAATATCTTTTAGTCTAAAAGATTTACTCTTAGAAATTGGTCTGCACTCGATTGCGCTCACCACATCACCAACCTTAGCTTGATTGTTTTCATCATGGATTGTATATTTTTTAAATCTCTTAACGATTTTTCTATACTTTGGGTGGAGAACTTTTCTCTCTACAAGCACTACCACACTTTTATCCCCTGCTTTACTTATAATTCTCCCTTGTATCACTCTTTTGTGCGCTTGTTTTTCACTCATTTGACATCCTTTTTGGCATTAATCGCTGTATTAATCCGTGCTATATCTTTACGCACAAATTTAAGCTCACTAGGATTTGTTGATTGCATAGTCTTTAATTTGAGTCTAGTTTCAAACAACAATGACTTCTTTTCTTTAAGCAACTTTTGTAATTCGACAATATCTTTGTCCTTCAATTCAGTAAATTTCATTTTCGCTCTCGCTTGTTATAATTTTTGTTTTAAATGGAAGTTTACTTTGTGCCAATGCCAAAGCTTCACGTGCCAATCCTTCATCAATACCTATCATTTCATAAATAATACGACCAGGTTTAATATTCATAACCCATTTTTCGACACCGCCTTTACCTTTACCCATTCTGACTTCAAGAGGTTTTGCTGTTAGTGGTTTATCTGGGAAAACTCGTATCCACACCTTACCAGCTCTCTTGATGTGACGGGTCATCGCAATACGTGCAGATTCTATTTGTCTAGAATCTATGCGTCCATGTTCTAATGCTTTAATACCTATATTCCCAAATGCAAGAGAGCAACCGCGAAATGATTTGCCACGATTGCGACCTTTCATCTGCTTTCTATATTTTGTTTTTTTTGGCATCAACATAATTATTGCCTCCCTCTTCTTGTTCTAGTTCTCGGTTCTTTTTCGCCTCTATCGGTATGTGCTTCTCTCGTAGATTCTCTCTCACTTCTTTCTTGCTGAATCCCTTTATGTAGCACTTCACCTTTAAAAATCCAAACCTTTACGCCAATGATTCCATATGTTGTCATTGCTTCTGCAAAACCATAATCAATCTTTGCACGTAACGTATGTAGAGGTACTCTACCTTCCATATACCATTCAGTTCGTGCCATTTCAGCACCAGCTAGACGACCGGATACCTTAACTTTAATGCCCTTAGCCCCAGATTTAAGTGCTGATTGCATAACTTTCTTCATCGCGCGTCGAAATGCTACGCGTTTTTCAAGTTGTGTGGCAATATTTTCTGCAGCTAATTGCGCATTTGTTTGTGGGCGTTTAGCTTCTTTGATATTAATGCTAACTTCTTTTTTGAGGAACTTTTTCAAAGCTTCCTTATGTTTATCAATATCAACACCTTTTTTACCTATAATAAGTCCGGGTTTGGAAGCCACCACAGTCACACGCACCTTGTGTGCAGCACGCTCAATAATAATCTCACTCACACCGGCATAATACATCTCGCTCTTTAAGAACTTGCGTATCATATGATCTTCTAAGATGTTTGAAGGAGTCGCCTGTGTAGCAGGAAACCAACGAGAAGACCAATTCCTATTAATTCCTAATCTTAAACCTATTGGATTGACTTTTTGACCCATACTTACTTGCCCTCACCTTCTGTTGTTTTGCTTGCTTTTGCCGCAGTTGATTTCGTAATTGCTTTTTTTGTTGGCTTAGATTCTGTTACCTTAGCTTTTTCTTGCTTAGGTCTAGATTCTGAAATTTCAGATTTTGTGCTTGTCGCCTTAGATATTTTTTGGGCACCAACAACTTTTTTAGCACCTTTGGTCTTTTTTGCAGAATCTTTTGGGATGCCTACCTCTACAAACACATGAGATGTAGGTTTTCTAATAGGTGTAGCACGACCCTTGGCTCTTGGCATAAAGCGTCGCAAAACAGGACCGGCATCAATTCTACAAGATAACACTACAACTTCTTGCGTATCATAACCACCATTTGCTACTGCAGAAGCAAGCACTTTAGAAATAATTCTTGCTGCTTTGTTTGGTGTGAATTCCAAGCTTGCAATTGCAAGTTCGGCGTTCATTCCTTGAATCTCTCTAGCAATTAAACGAGCTTTTGTAGGAGAAAGTCTAATATATCGTAATAATGCTTTGCTCATACTTCCTCCTTATTTACCAATTTTCTTTTGGACATTACCTTTATGTCCCTTAAAAGTTCTAGTGGGAGCAAATTCACCCAACTTATATCCAACATGATTCTCTGTGATATATACAGGAACAAATGCTCTGCCATTATGCACATTAAAAGTTAAACCTATCATATCAGGCAAGATCGTGCTACGTCTTGACCATGTTTTGATTGGTTTATTATCTTTAGAATCTCTTGCTTTCAAAACTTTTTTTAACAAAGAGCTATCGATGAATGGACCTTTTTTAATTGATCGTGACATATTACTTCCTTATTTTTTCTTTCTTGAAATAATGAGCTTATCACTCGTTTTTTTCTTACGAGTTTTAAAGCCCTTCGCAGGTGTTCCCCAAGGAGATACAGGATGCCCACTTGATCCAGTCTTACCTTCACCACCACCATGTGGGTGATCTACAGGGTTCATCGCACTACCTCTAGTCTGTGGTCGAATACCTCTATGGCGGTTTCGTCCAGCTTTACCGATAGAAATATTGATAAAATCTTCATTCCCTACAACACCAATAGTTGCCATACATTCTTCCAAAATATAACGCATTTCACCACTTGGCATTCTCAAAATAATGTATTTTCCCTCACGCCCCATGATTTGCGCACTAGCTCCTGCACTTCTAGCAAGCTGACCTCCGGCACCAGGATGCATCTCAATATTATGTACGATAGTTCCTATAGGAATTGCTTTAAGTTTCATTGCAAAACCTACTTTGATGTCCAATCCTAATTCTGCAGACATAACACTATCACCCACTTTCAAACCAGATGGTTGAATGATGTAGCGTTTTTCCCCATCAGGATACGTAATAAGTGCAATGCGACAATTTCTGTATGGATCATATTCAATAGCACTTACCTTGCCTTCAAGACCAAACTTGTTGCGCTTAAAATCAATAATACGATAGAGCTTTTTTGCTCCTCCCTCTCTATGACGACTTGTAATTCGTCCATTGTTATTACGTCCAGCAGATATAGGAAGTTTTACAAGCAAACTTCTCACGCTTGGCTTTGCAGTAATATCTTTGGAGCTCAACCCACTCATAAACCTCCTGCTAGGAGTGTAGGGCTTATATGTTTTGATTGCCATTTCTATTCTCCTTTATCATTACACCGAAAGAGCGTCAATCTTGGCGCCTTCAGGAACTTTTACATAAAATTTTTTAAAAGATGCTCTTTTACCTTCTCTACCTCGAAAACGCTTTACTTTGCCCTCTTGCTTAAGAGAGTTAATCTTAAGAGGAGTGAAGCCAAAATACTCTTGAAACACTGCTTTTAATTGATTTTTAGTAACACCACTTGCAGTTTGCACCACAAGCATTCCTTTTTCTTGCAAAGCCAAAGACTTTTCTGTGTAAAGGATTGATTTAATATCTGTTATATCTGCCATTGCCTCTCCTCCACTTATTTGCTAGCTTTTTTAGTAGCTATAATCTCATCAAGCACTACTTTCTCGATAACCACACAACGGAATGTAGCAACTAAATAAGCATTTAATTCATTAGAATCCACAACATAACATTCTCGTAAATTTCGGTATGCTAAAAATGTTTTTTCATCACTAAATTGCCCCACAAAAAGTGCATTCTTATCACCAAGTGCACAAAATTTCGCATACGCATCCTTTGTCTTACCACTTTGTATTGCTATAGAATCTACAACAAAAAGCTTATTCATTTGTGCTTTTTGCGCCAAAGCATACTCAAGTGCTAAACGTTTTTGTTTTTTATTGATTTTCAAATCATAATTGCGTTTTGTAGGTCCATGAGAAACACCACCGCCCACAAAAATAGGAGAAGTAATGCTCCCTGCACGTGCACGACCATTTTTCTTTTGTCTCCATGGTTTTTTACCACCACCGCTGACTTCACCACGATTTTTGGCATATGCACTATTTGCACGCAAAGATGCCAAATAGGACTTCACATACAAATACAAGTTATGTTCACTAACCTGCTCATATTCCTTTGGTAATTCAATCTCACTACTTTTTTTAAGATTATTATCTAATACAATCGCCTTACTCATACACCGCACCTTATTGTATAATTTGGATTCTGCCATAAGCTCCATTGTAGCCTGCTACAGAACCTTTCAATACCAAAATATTGCTTTCCTTGTCAAAGGAAAGCACAGTATTTCTTGTATTCACACGCTCATCACCATAATGCCCTGCCATTTTTTTACCCGGCTGCACTCTTCCTGGCCACTCACGATTTCCGATAGATCCAAGTCGTCTATGAAATCTACTACCATGCGCAGCAGGACCACCTTGAAAATTCCATCTTTTCATCGCACCACTAAAGCCTCGACCTTTAGAGTTAAAAATGCTTTTCACACTCTTTGCATTTTCTAGAACCTCTATGTTAAGATCCCCTCGTTCTGTATTGGCAACCTTGAGCGTGGCAAATCTATTAAATTCTTTGCTTAAGCTATATTTTTTCTGAACCCCTGCAATAGCTTTATTCATAGCCTTACCTTTTGAGTAAGCCACCAATGCCTTTCCATTGTCATATACTTCACATACTTTCATATTAAGCACGCGAAGTAGTGTAACTGCTTCACTCTTTGCACCAATGGTTCGGCTCATACCAATCTTTTCAACGATAAATTCCATAACTCTTTCCTTGTCTAATTTCTAAATTCCCTACTTACTCATGGAAGTAACTTCTACATCTACTTCTGGAGCTAAATCAAGTTTCATAAGACTATCCACGGTATCAGGTGTCGCAGACATAATGTCAATGATACGATGATGTACTCTAATCTCAAATTGTTCGCGTGAATCTTTGTTGATATGTGGAGATTTAAGCACTGTATAGCGACGCTTTTTAGTAGGAAGTGGAATAGGTCCCCTAATCTCTGATCCAGTGCGTTTCACAGCTTCAACAATTGCAGCTACCGAACGATCCAAAACCCTATAATCATAGGCTTTCAACTTTAATCTAATTTTTTCCATTTGCCATCCTTTTTATATGAAAGAACTCATCACATTTGGCTCAAAATCCATTCAAAAACACAAATGCAATGCAATTTAAAAGCACGAATTGTAGTCAAAAAAAACTTTTTTTGCAAGACTCTTCCCTATTTTTCGCAAAGAAAGAAAAATTTATTTCCTTTTTATAAGGACAATTTTATCTAGTGTAATCACATTTATCTAGAATTATGTGACATTTTTGCACAATCCTAAAACTACCTTGCATAAACTTTATATTTAGTGTATGATTACAAAATCATCATCAATCCCACTAAGGAGCATCCCAATGTTTACAGAAATTGCCACTTTTATTTATCAACGAATTCTTACCTCAAATCGAAAGATAAGCTTTAAGTTTTATGTGAAGCTTCGCACCTTAATTTTAAAATTTACCGATCCTCTCATTACCTTAAGTTTTCGTGGTTATACATTGAGTATGCCATTTTCTCATACAATATTTCTCAATCAAAAAATCTATCCAACATATGATATGCAACTCCACAAAGTAGCTAATTACATAGCTCAAAAAATGGGCTTTATACACATCATAGATATAGGCGCAAACATTGGTGATACCGCTGTTTTTATGGATATGCCCAAAGCACAATTCCTACTTGTAGAAGGTGAAACACGCTACAACAATCTCATTGAGGAGAATTTTTATAGGCATTATGGTCGGCTACTAGGGGGGGGGGAATAGGCTTATTATAGAAAATACTTTCATTACCGACACACAAAATACTTATACAATCACACGTTATGATGGAAGTGCTAGACTCCAGCAAACTCAAACCCAAGATTCTCAGGGCAATGAAAATAATATTGTTTTTCACACATTAGACTTTCTTGTTAACAAACATGATTTTAAACCAAACTTCATCAAAGTTGATACTGATGGTTTTGATTTTAAAGTCATTCGCAGTGCCGAAAATACCCTAAAAACCTATAAAAGCACACTCTTTTTTGAATGGGATCTTTTCTTTCTTCAAGCTCAAGACGAAAATCCCACAAGTATTTTTACATATCTGAACTCTTTGGGTTATACACAATTACTCATCTTTGATAACTTTGGAAATCTTCTTGTTGTCTTACATTCAGATGACATCTCAAACCTTTCCTTAATCCTAGATTATACACGCAAAAGCAACAAACACATCTACTATTATGATGTATTGGCATTACACAAAGACACTCCGCTTGATGCTTGGGAGTGCGCAAAGCTATTGTAATCTTTAAATAACTTAAGCCTCTACTTCACATACTGCTACGCGTTGCACTGCACCTTTGAGATATACAACATTGTGCGAATCTATACGCACTTCCAAAAGTTCTTTACTTGGTGGTGTGATGATGGTTTGTGAATCTACCAATCCAAATCTATATGCCAATGCCATCACTGCTGCTGCACCTGTGCCACACGCTAGGGTAATATCCTCCACACCACGCTCATAGGTTGCATATACGATATGTTTCCTATCTTGGACATAGGCGATATTCACATTTACATCATGCTTTTGGCGTAATCCTCTTAAGAATGCGTTGTGTTGGCTATTAGATTTTGGTATATGAGATTGTGTGTCTGTGAGACATACCAAATGTGGCACTCCAGTATCCAAAAGATACCATTTTTCACCCCACAAGCTAGGTTCTTGCACTTGTTGTATAAAGGTATATTCCCCTAACATACTTTCAACCAAAAGTGGATTTTGAGAATCTACGACAATCCCAATCTCACCTGCCAAACTCAAAAATGTATGCTCTTTTGGTGCTATACCTTCAACATAAGCAAAGCTCCCCACGCACCGACTCGCATTACCACACATTTCTGCTATACTACCATCAGCATTTAAAAAAATCCATTCATAAGCAATACGCTCTTTTTGGCTTGGTGACAACACCACAAAACCATCAGCTCCTATACCGCTATGTCTTGCACACCATTTTTGTGCATATTGCCTATAGTCTGCCTTTAGCGTATCAGCAAATGCGTTATAGAGTAAAAAATCATTTCCATTAGCACAATATTTTACAAGTCTCATCATCACTTCCCTGTTTGCATAGAATCTTCTAACTTTTCCAAAGCCTCTTCCACAAGGGCTTTTAAAGCCATTTTATTGTCTACATTTTTAATCACATAATCACTCATCGCGCATTTTTGCTCTATGTCCATTTGGGCGTCAATGCGTGCTTGTGCAGATTCTCTACTTAGGGAATCACGCGCAATAATTCGCTCCAAACATTGATCCTTTGGTGCATATACCAAAAGAATCTTGCATACAGGATATTTTTCTCGCCCTCCAGATTCAAAAAACAGCGGAATATCTAAAAAATAGCATTTTTGTTGAGATTCTAGTTCTCGTGTAGCATATAAAATTGCTTGGTGAATCTTGGGGTGCAAAAGAGATTCTAACTTCTTGCGTGCGTTTTTGTCACCAAAAACAAGTGTGCCCAATGCTTTTCTATCCACGATACCCTCTCGCACGAACTCCGATCCAAAAGTGAGCGCCACCTCATTAACACTTGCTTGTAATATCGTATGTGCAATTTCATCAGCACATAAAACAACATAACCTTTGCCCCTAAGTATCGCTGATACACTACTTTTGCCACTACCAATACAACCTGTAAGCGCTACTCCATACTGCAAAAGTGTGAGATTCATATGAGAATCTAGATTCCCTCCATGAGATAAAGACCCAGACATAACGCACCTTAGCTAACCATATGCGAAACAAATTTTGCATAATTATCCAAAATGTCTCCACCTTTGCGGAATCCCAAACCACAAGATTCATGAGCAAAAAAGACATTTGCTTGATAATATGAAGCATTATGACTATTTAACTCATAAAATTCCTGATACACTCGCTTTTGCACACCATACATACCCTCTTTTGCATACATTGCCTTGCCTTGTGCATCACAAATCTCTACATTCTCACCTTCTCTACCAAATGATGGCTTACTTACTTGTTTGCGTCCAAGAGGCTCAAAACTAGATTCTAAGAGCAATGGATGTCGTGGAAAAAGATCCCACAAAATCTTTAGCATTCTTTTGCTTTGAAACATCAATGTATACGCAGGATTAAGAAAAATTGTGTTTTTATTACTCATCATTTCACGCATTAATGCCAACATTTCAGGCTCATCAATGGCAATAAACTCCCAGGGTATTAGCTTAAACAAAAACTCATATTGCGTATTATCATATATCACGCCATCTTGCGGACTAAAGCTTACTTCATCTATGGGTGCATAT
This sequence comes from Helicobacter equorum, assembly GCF_900198655.1. Taxonomy (GTDB): domain Bacteria; phylum Campylobacterota; class Campylobacteria; order Campylobacterales; family Helicobacteraceae; genus Helicobacter_F; species Helicobacter_F equorum. The sequence goes on from NZ_FZPO01000048.1 coordinate 19,804, forward strand.
GTACTTTCAAATCCTGCTTCTTTGGCTAATTGACACAAAAATCGCGTAGTAATCTCTTCTTCAATATTGCCTTTGATACTCGAAAAAAGAATTTTCCAACCCTCATACAGCTCATCAAAAAAACTTGTGTCTGAACTCAAAGTAATAAGACGCTTAAAATTTTGACGCAAAGCTTGGGAAATGTCATTAAATTGCAAATGTTCATCAAAACCATTTGCCTTTAGTAACGCCCATTGAATAAGTGCGCTTTCATAAAGCATTGTTGGTGTATCAGCATTGAATTCCAAAAGCTTTATAGGTTTGCCATCAAGCCCACCAGCAAGATCAAATCGCCCATATAAATGCCAATGTATGTCCTCTTCCCAACTCTGGTGAATCATATCATGCAAACTTGGTGGTATATCAAGTTCAAAAAGCAGATCATTGTCCAAAACATATTCTCCAGCCTCCACATACATATCATATAATTCATTACCTGCATTATAAAATGCCTCCGCCTCATCTTGTGAAATGCACACGACTTCATCAGCAATATATGCCGAATTATCCAAATCCGTATGCCATCCTAACCCAATTTCCTCTAGTGTTTGTGAATCCAAAGGATTAATATGTAAAATTTCCATCGTGTATCCTTAACTATAATTTATGTAAGTTTTCTACCAAAAATTAAACAACATTATACAAAAGTCGATATGCTTTTGCGTTGGTTTTTAACCATCTTAATACTAATACTAACAAAAAAGGAGTAGTGATGAAAAAACTTTCTGTTTCACTTGCTTTGGTAGCAAGTTTGGGTTCAGGCGCAATGGCAGCGGAAGTCAATCCGTTTGGATTTATCGGTGGATATTATTCTCAAGGGTTCAGCAATATGCCTACTCAAAATAACACTTCAAATGGTAAGGAAGTAGGAGAATCTTATGCTTCTATAGCTGCACATCTTGGGCTTGATATAGGGCTTACCTCTAATGTAAGTTTTGGCTTAGGTTTTTGGGGTGGATTACCACTCTATGAAACCCATTATGGCAATGTGCCAGTGGGTGATAGATTCTATCAGAAAAAGTGGGATGTATCTGATGCGTATCTAAAGTTTGATAACAAATCAACTTCTATCGTTGGTGGTCGTTTTGATATTGGTAGTTTTTATCATGGTCAAGATGGCAAAGAATACACTGGTATGGATTGGTTGTGGGGCAATATTCAAGGTGTGGCTTTCAACACAAAATCTAAGAATATCGGTTTTTGGGCGTTGTGGATGAACTCAAAGCTTGGTGTCAATGGTAATTACAATAGAATAGCTTATGATATGGCATCATTTGGCACATTCTCTGCATTTAAACATATTCACGTTGGTGAAGTGTTTATGGGAGGTATTGACTTTGATTACGATGTATTTAAGTTTAGCCCGTTTGTGATGTATGATACTAATTACCAACACAGCAATACTCCAGGATCACGAAGTGTCTTGAGTGCAGGTGCTAAAGTCGTGCTTGATATAAAAGGCAATGGTGTAGAATCTATCACAACGCTCCGAGGATTATGGCAACAATACCAAGTAGGAAATCGTGATGTAAGCCCACTCGTGCTTTGGGTTGATGAAGAATTAATCTTTAATGAAATTTTTAAAGTTGGGGCTGGGTACATTAAGACAAACGATTATGGTGCATTACTCTATGGTCATGATAAAAGTAGATTCTATGGATATAGATCTGTTGGTATGAGCAGTGGTGGTATATATAGCTCAGGTAATCCGTTGTATTATGGTGGAAACTCTGGCACATATTATGTGTTTGCTGGATTAAAACCGGATTCTCGCCTAGAACTTGATCTGCTCTTTGCTGGCGGTTCCTATTCTGAGCTTTCTGCAGTTGCTCAATACCGTCTACTTGGAAAGGCTGATAAAACAAACCTCAAAATCGGTGCAGGATTTGTAAGCACAAAAGGTCGAAATTGGGATGCAAACGCTTCACTTGATTTTGACAAGCGACGAAACAACGCTATTGCCTTCTTACGCCTCTCTCTCTAACATAACTTCACAGAGATTCTCATACTATGTGAGAATCTCTGATTTTAAATCCTTAATCACAAAACAAACACATATAATCATAATTAATGGTGTGTGTGCTTTGTATGTCCTTTTGCTTCTATCACGCCAATATCTTTAAGCTCGATAGTATTGCCATTACTAAATTGCAAAGAAAAAGAAACCTTCTGTCCTTCTTTCAAAGGCTCTATGAGGTTAATAAACATTACATGATACCCGCCTGGTTCCAAATTTACATCACCATAAGCTTTCACAAGAATCTCTGGCACTTGCACCATTTTTTTCATACCATCTTTGTATATATGCGTATGAAACTCTGTGTTTTCAGAGATTGCACTTTTTCCACCAACAAGTGCGATGTCCTTGTCTGTATTGTTATGAATCCGCATAAATGCTGCGGCTGCCTTGCTATTGTGTGGCACAAACTGCACAAACACATCTGCCACTTCTATATCAGCAGCATTAGCACCAAAACATGACAACATACCAACACACAACAAAATCTTTTTTATAAACTTCATATATGCCTCCTTGTATATAGCTTAGATTCTGCATTATAATCAAGCTAATCCAAAGCTTAGCTTAAGCTTACCTCCTCACCTTTTAAAATAGTATTCATCGTATTCATCGCACACATTTTGCCACACATCGAACAAGAATGTAATTCTTCAGGTTTGCGCTCATTAAACATTGCACGTGCTTTTTTGCCATCTATAGCATACCCAAACATCTTACCCCAATCTATTGCTTGGCGTGCCATACTCATCTTATCATCTATATCTCGCTCTTTTGGTAATTTGGCAATATCTCCGGCATGTGCAGCAATTTTGGTCGCTACAATCCCATCACGCACATCGGTAAGATTAGGAAGTCGCAAATGTTCTGCAGGTGTTACATAGCAAAGCATATCTGCTCCAGCTGCAGCTGCTACCGCACCACCTATCGCACCACTAATGTGATCATAACCCGCACCAATATCCGTCACAAGTGGTCCTAACACATAAAATGGCGCACCCTTACACACACGCTTTTGTAGCTTGACATTAGATTCTATCTCATCAATACACATATGCCCAGGACCCTCAATCATCACCTGCACATTGGCTTGCCACGCTCTTTGTGTAAGGAGTGAAAGCTCCAAAAGTTCAGCGAGCTGCGCGCTATCACTTGCATCATGTGTAGATCCTGGACGCAATGCATCACCCAAAGAAAGTGTTACATCAAATCGCGCACAAATCTCTAATAAATCATCAAAATATTCATAAAATGGATTTTCAGCTTCTTTCATTTTCATCCACGCATACAGCACACTCCCACCACGAGAAACAATATTTGTGAGTCTGTGGGATTGCTCAAACATAAATGCAGCGCGTGAGTTTATCCCCGCATGAATTGTCATAAAATCCACACCACTTTTGGCATGATGATATACGACATCAATAAAATCTCTGGCAGTAATATCTTTTAAATCCTTTTCCAAAAACCCGACTGCATCATACACAGGGACGGTGCCTATCATCGCCTTGGATACTTTGATTAGCTCATCGCGAAAATGACTAGTTTTGCCATAATTACTAAGATCCATTATGGATTCTATACCAAAATCATGAGAGAGCGTAACCTTTTGCATTTCTTCAGTGTAATCCACGCAGTCATTAGATACACCAAGATTCACATTAACCTTTGTGCGTAACCCTGCACCTATGCCATGTGGATCAAGATTGATATGATTACAATTGGCAGGAATAATAATCGTGCCTTGTGCTATAGATTCTAGTAAAAATGCTTCACTCACACCTTCTTTTTGTGCTACAGCTTGCATTTGTGTAGTAAAAACGCCCTCTTTTGCATACGCCATTTGTGTTTTCATATTCCATTCCTTAATAAGTAGATAATGATAAACACGGGGGTGCAAGAGATACTAACAAGTATCATAAGTGTAGAAAGTAGAAATAGGTAGGTAAACATTCCCGTCGCTAGCATTATCTAGATCCGGTTCGGTCTAAGCTCTCTAGCTTACTCTCAGCCTGTCTTACAAGCTCCCGTCATTTATGCAAATCCATTATAACCTGATTTAGGTAAATCGCATTTTAAGCGCGTTTTAGATACAATACAGCATTTGCAAATATTTCTGTATCTCAAAGGACAGGCAATGCCAAAACGCACAGATATCCACACTATTTTACTCATTGGTTCGGGACCTATTGTCATTGGACAAGCATGTGAGTTTGATTATTCTGGCACACAAGCAGCCAAAGCACTCAAAAATCTTGGCTATCGCGTGGTGCTTATAAACTCCAATCCTGCAACAATTATGACCGATCCAAATCTTGCTGATCGCACCTATATCGAACCTATTACCGAAAAAGTGATTGCTAATATTATCAAACAAGAAAAAGTTGATGCTATTTTGCCTACTATGGGTGGGCAAACCGCACTAAATGTCGCAATGAGTATGTATGAAAAAGGCATGTTAGAGGGTGTAAAATTTCTAGGTGCAAATCCTAGCGCGATTAAAAAGGGTGAAGATAGACAGGCTTTTAAAGAAGCAATGCTAAAAATCGGTATGGATTTACCAAAATCTCGCTATGCCTACACTATAGAAGAAGCACTTGAAGCAGCCAAAGAAATAGGATTTCCACTTATCATTCGTGCAAGTTTCACGCTTGCTGGTGGCGGTAGTGGCGTAGCATATAATATTGATGAATTTAAAACGCTCGCGCAAAATGGCTTAGATACAAGCCCAATTAGCGAAATCTTAATTGAAGAATCGCTACTTGGTTGGAAAGAGTTTGAAATGGAAGTAATACGCGATAAAAGTGATAACTGCATTATCGTGTGTAGCATTGAAAATTTAGATCCTATGGGTGTGCATACAGGAGATTCTATCACGATCGCCCCTGCCCTTACGCTTACAGACAAAGAATATCAACGAATGCGTGATGCAAGTTTTAAAATCTTGCGAGAAATTGGTGTAGATACAGGTGGAAGCAATGTGCAATTTGCTATCAATCCAAAAACTGGTAGAATGACGGTTATTGAGATGAATCCACGCGTTTCTAGGAGCTCTGCTTTAGCCTCCAAAGCCACAGGCTATCCAATTGCAAAGGTTGCAACATTGCTTGCGGTAGGCTATACACTTGATGAGATCAAAAATGACATCACAGGCACACCTGCGAGTTTTGAACCTAGTATTGATTATATTGTGACAAAAATCCCACGCTTTGCCTTTGAAAAATTCCCACAAGCAGATTCAACACTCACCACCTCTATGAAATCCATTGGGGAAGTTATGGCAATTGGCGTGAGTTTCAAAGAATCCTTGCAAAAAGCCCTATGGAGCTTAGAGACAGGAATCTTTGGATTTAATCCAATTAGTAACGATTTAAGCGAGATCCAAAGGGAAGTTCGTCGCCCAAATGCTCATAGACTTTTGTATATTGCAGAGGCATTACGAAATGATATAAGCGTAGAAGAAATTCATCAATGGTGCAAAATCGATCCATATTTTTTACACCAAATTGCAGAAATTATTGCATTAGAGAAGCAAATCTCTTTTGAAGCCTTGCAAGATTCAGAGTTTTTACGACTCGCCAAGCAATATGGCTTTAGTGATAAAATGTTAGCATTCCTTATCAATAAAAACGAGGGTTTAGAATTACGAGAAGAAGATATATATGTGTTGCGACAAAAATTGCATGTGCAACTACAATACAATGAAGTAGATACTTGTGCGGCAGAGTTTAGCACCCAAACAGCATATTTATATGGCACAACACCTTTTAACACACAATCCTTTGTAGATATTCACACACAAGGCAATGCAGACAAACACACACAAAAAAAAGTCTTAATCATCGGTGGCGGACCAAACCGAATCGGTCAAGGCATTGAGTTCGATTATTGTTGTGTGCATGCAAGTTTTGCCCTCAAAGATATGGGCATACAAAGCATTATGTATAATTGCAATCCAGAGACGGTAAGCACAGACTATGACACGAGTGATGTCTTGTATTTTGAACCCATCACTTTTGAATGTGTGCGGAGTGTGATTGAAAAAGAAAAGCCCGATGGAGTGATTGTGCATTTTGGCGGACAAACACCACTCAAACTTGCCAAATCTCTAAACCTCATCGGTGCACATATCATTGGCACAAGTGCCAAAGTTATTGATACAGCCGAAGATAGGGAAAAGTTTGCTACATTTGTGGAAAAACATAATCTCTTGCAACCAAAAAATGGCATAGCACGCACTAAAGATGAAGCATATAATATTGCCAATACACTTGGATTCCCTGTGCTTGTCCGCCCAAGTTATGTGCTTGGTGGGCGCGCTATGCGTATTGTGGATAACGTAGAAGAATTACGCACCTATATGGAAGAAGCCGTCAAAGTGAGTGAAGATTCACCAGTGCTTATTGATAAATTCTTAGATTCTGCATTAGAACTTGATGTAGATTGCATTAGCGATGGATCTAGCGTATATATCGGTGGCATTATGCAACATATCGAAGAAGCAGGGATTCATAGTGGGGATAGCGCTAGTTGCCTACCACCATTTGGGCTTAGCGCTAGTATGCTACAAAACATAGAATCTACCACAGCCCAAATTGCGCTAAACCTCGGTGTAATAGGGCTTATGAATGTGCAGTATGCTATCTATAAAGATGAACTATATCTCATTGAGGTTAATCCTAGAGCCTCACGCACCGTGCCTTTTGTCTCCAAAGCCACAGGGATTCCATTAGCTAAAGTTGCTACAAGGGTAATGTGGCAAGGCAATCTACGAGAAGCGCTAGCATATTATGATAGCTTTGATAATGTCGATTACACAGATGAAATTCTTAAACACAAAACCCTAAAATGTGTGGCTATCAAAGAATCTATATTCCCATTTAATAAACTAAGTGGTGCGGATATGTCGCTAGGTCCTGAAATGAAAAGCACTGGTGAAGTAATGGGAATCTCTAAAGATGTAGGTGTGAGCTTTGCCAAATCACAAATTGCATGTAAAAACGCTATTCCAACAAAGGGCAAAGTCTTTATTTCACTAAGCCAACGAGATAAACAGGCTGGATGTGTATTTGCCAAAAAACTTCTTGCGCTAGGATTCCAACTCTGTGCGACAGGTGGCACGCATAAGGCATTTGCATCTGAAGGCATAGAATCTGAATTGGTGCTAAAAATTTCTGAAGGACGCCCAAATATCACGGATCTAATGACAAATAATGATATTGCTATGGCAATAAATACAAGTGATATGCAATCACACAAAGGCGATACAATCCTTATTCGTGCGCAGATTCTAAAAGACAATATCCCATATTTTACAACACTTAGTGCAGCAAATATGGCAGTCTTGGCTCTTGAAGCAATGGTAGATACAGATATTAATCAAGCCACTGCGCTACAAGACTTTCTGTAAATACAAGGAGAAATAATGCAAGATGTAGAAAACCAAAGTTTTGAGGAACTTGTGGAAAATGCCAAAAATATCATTGTGCGTTTGGGACAAAGCGATGTGAGTCTCAAAGAGGGTGTAGAGTTATATAAAAATGGTATGGCAACTCTCCAAAAGGCTCAAGAAATGCTAGAATCTGCCAAGCTAGAGTTTGAGGAGATTCAAAAGCAATCCTATGATGAAAATGCAACAAGATCATAAGCAATGATACAAGAAGCCATTATACAACTCTCACACAGAAAAGATCTTAGCTTTGAACAAGCCCAAGAAGTCATGCACGAGATTATGCGCGGTGAAGCAAGTGCAGTGCAAATGTCTGCATATCTCACTGCCCTAGCGCTCAAAGGTGAAAGTATCGAGGAAATCACTGCTTCAGCAAAAAGTATGCGTGCGTACTGCATAAAATTACTTCATAATATGGATGTGCTAGAAATTGTAGGCACAGGTGGTGATGGATCAAATTCTTTTAATATCTCCACAACTGCTGCACTTGTAGTTTCTAGCGCAGGTGTATCAGTCGCCAAACATGGCAATCGTGCAGCATCATCTAAAAGTGGTGCGGCGGACATGCTAGAGGCTTTGGGCGTGAATATTTCTCTTTCGCCTGAACAATCTCAAGCCCTTTTACATAAGATTCATATATGTTTTTTGTTTGCACAAAATTATCATATCTCAATGAAATATGTAGCGCCAATTCGCAAAGAACTAGGCATAAAGACAATTTTTAACGTTTTAGGACCATTATGTAATCCTGCTGGGGCGAATATGGAACTTATGGGTGTATATGATGAAAGCCTTGTAGAGCCATTAGCCAAAGTTATGTGTAACTTAGGGGTTAAGCGTGGTATGGTTGTATATGGCAAAGACAAACTTGATGAAATCTCAATGAGTGCGCCCACAAAAATATGTGAAGTCGATAATGGTAAATTCAGTATGTATGAAATAGATCCAAATGATGTGGGCTATACATACTGCGACAAAGAAGATTTAAAAGGTGGAGATGCACAAGAAAATGCACAAATCACCAGAGATATTCTCTATGGCATACAAAAAGGAGCAAAACGCCAAGCTGTGTGTTTTAATGCTGGAGCTGCGCTATACATAGCAAACAAAGCACAAAGCATAAAAGAAGGTGTAAGAATGGCGGAGAATCTCATTGATGAAGGCATGGCAAGCAAACAATTAGAATGCTTTATTGCAGAGAGCAACAGATGACTATCCTCGATACAATAACACAAGATACTAAAGATCGCATAGCACACAAAAAAGCACAACTATCATTAGAACATATACGCACACAAGCTTTGGCATTAGATAAGTGTTATGGGAGGTTTGAACAAGCCCTCTCCCACAAACGAATGAGCTTTATTTGTGAAGTCAAAAAAGCCTCGCCTTCGCAAGGTATCATCGCCAAAGACTTCGACCCTGTGCAAATTGCTATGACCTACCAAGAATCTGGAGCGGATTGTATCTCATGCTTAACCGAACCAAAACACTTTTTGGGTAATGATAAATATCTACAAGACATAGCAAAATGTGTGAATATCCCTATATTACGAAAAGATTTCATATTAGATTCGTATATGATTTATGAAGCCAAAGTGCTTGGTGCAAGTGCTATCCTTTTGATAGTAGCAATGCTCCAACCACAGCAAATCCAAGAATATTTAGACATAGCTCATACTCTAGGGCTCTGTGTGCTTACAGAAGTACATGATGAGGAGCAGCTACGCGTTGCATTAGATTCTAAAGCACGCATTATTGGGATTAATAATCGCGATTTGCGAGATTTTAGTGTTGATATTCACACAAGCACAAAACTTGCAAAGCTTGTGCCAAATGATGTTATACTTGTCAGTGAAAGTGGGATAAAAACTGCAGATGATATTTGTCTCTTAGAATCTTGTGGTTTTAATGCGGTGCTGATAGGACAAACACTTATGAGTACACAAGACAAAGGCGCTACACTCACAAAATTACGCACCAAGGATACACATCAGTGAAAATAAAAACTTGTGGGCTTTTTAGACAAGAAGATATTACTTTTGCCAACATACTACAACCTGATTTCATAGGTTTTGTTTTTGCTCCAAGCAAGAGAGAAATACGCATTTCTCAAGCCTATGAATATAAAAAACACCTTATAGATTCTATCCAAGTAGTGGGGGTTTTTGTTGATAGTCCAAAAGAGAGAATCCTTGAGATTATCCAAGAAGGATTAATCGACATCATACAACTTCACGGAAACGAGAGTGAGGAATACATAGCTGAACTTAAAGCATTGTGCAATGTACCTATTATCAAAGCAGTGCGTGTGCAAAATATACACGATATACACACCACCACACTTGCAGACCATATACTCTATGATAGTAGCAGTGGCGGCAGTGGCTTATGTTTTGATTGGAAATTCTTAGATGAGATACATAACACAAAACCATATTTTTTGGCAGGTGGTATTAATGCAAGTAATCTCGCACAAGCCATATCACACAAGCCTTATGCGATTGATGTTTCAAGTGGTATAGAATCGCAAGGAATAAAAGACTTTGAAAAAATGGCACACATCATACACACCATACGAGGAAACACCCATGAATAAAGCATATTTTGGAGAATTTGGAGGCACATTTGTGCCAGAGATACTTATGCAACCACTCTTTGAACTACAAGAAGCCTATACGCACTACAAACATGATACTACATTCCAGACACAACTAAAAACTTTATTGCAAGATTATGTCAATCGCCCATCGCCATTATATTTTGCTAAGGCAATGAGCGAGAATCTGGGTGGTGCAAAAATCTATCTTAAACGCGAGGATTTAAACCACACAGGCTCACACAAAATAAATAACGCACTAGGACAAGCCCTATTAGCAAAACAAATGGGAAAAACACGCCTTATCGCCGAAACAGGTGCGGGACAACATGGCGTAGCGACTGCAACTGCCGCAGCCCTTTTGGGTATGGAGTGTGAAATCTTTATGGGCAAAGAAGACACCATACGCCAGGCACTCAATGTCTATCGCATAAATCTCTTAGGTGCTAAAGTCAATGTAGTAGAAAGTGGCACCGCTACACTCAAAGACGCAGTGTCCGAAACACTCAAGGAATGGACGCGCAACATAGCCAACACGCATTATGTACTTGGTTCTGTCATGGGTCCCCACCCTTTTCCTACCATTGTGCGTGATTTTCAGGCAATCATTTCACAAGAGATTAGAGAACAAATCCTACATCTTGAGGGATGCCTACCAAATATGGTTATTGCTTGTGTAGGTGGTGGTTCTAATGCCATTGGAGCCTTTTATCATTTCCTAGAATATTCACATATAAAGCTTGTAGGGTGCGAGGGTGCAGGTGCAGGTATAACAACCCCAAAAAGCGCTGCAACACTTAGTGTGGGAAAAGTAGGCATTTTTCATGGTATGAAATCATATTTTTGTCAGGATCAATATGGACAAATCGCACCTGTAGAGTGTATATCTGCAGGACTTGATTATCCGGGCATTGGACCAGAGCACGCATTTTTACGAGATAGTAGTCGCGCTACATATGTCCCTATCACAGACATACAAGCAGTAGAAGCATTTGAATATCTTGCAAAAGTTGAGGGTATAATCCCAGCTATTGAAAGTGCACACGCATTAGCCTACGCAATACAAATTGCCCCCACCATGCCAAAAAACCATATCATAGTAGTGAATCTCTCTGGTAGAGGCGATAAGGATTGTGCGGCTATAGCACGATATAGAGGAGCAAAAATCTATGAATGATATTTTTACGCATAAAGCATTTATTCCATTTATTACTTGTGGTTATCCCAATCTAGACATAAGCGAAGAAATCATCTATACCCTTGCAGAAAATGGTGCAGATCTCATCGAACTTGGTATCCCATTTTCAGATCCAGTGGCGGAGGGAGCAGTCATACAAAAAGCAAGTGAAGAAGCACTTAAAAATGGCGTGAGCACAGATGCAATATTTGATATGGTAGCGCGCGTGCGTCGCAAATGCAATGTGCCATTAGCCTTTATGACATATGCTAATGTAGTGTTTTCCTATGGAAGTACAAAATTTATGCAAAAAGCCAATGCTCTAGACATACAAGCTCTTTTATTGCCTGATGTGCCATTTGAGGAAAAACAAGAATTTGAGGAAGTGTGCGATGCATTTAGCATTAATCTTATCTCTTTTGTTGCACCCACATCAGCCAAAAGACTTATACAAATCATACAAGAAGCCAAAGGATTTGTATATTGTGTGTCCTCATATGGCGTTACAGGTGTGCGTGAAAATATCAATAATGATGTTAAAGCCATGGTAGATTCTATAAAAAGTATTCGTGATATACCCGTAGCTGTAGGGTTTGGTATTTCTACGCCAGAACAAGCCAAAACGATTAGTCGCTATGCCGATGGCGTAGTCATAGGTAGCGCGATTGTAAAGCTCTGCGCACAACATGGCAAAGATGCTCCCAAGCACATAGGAGCATACGCCAAAAGTATCAAACAAGCAATGCAAGAAATATAAAGTTATCTAATGTCCCAAGTCTATAACTTCGGTTTTTTGCTCATAGATAATCTTTTTCTTATCCCATTCTCTAGTATTTTGTATCTTATTATTTGTAGCTTGAGGTTTAACAGAGGAAGGGTTTTGTTGTCTTGTTGATTGAGATTGCTGTGGTGTGGGTAAGTTTTTTGGCACAGCATAAGAAGACTGCAAAGCAGGATTATTGCTAACATCCTTAGATTCAAAGTCTTGATTTTTTTGGTAAATTGTCGTAGTGCTAGAACCTATGGTAGTTTTTGTCTCTGTGTAATCCGAATATATTTTAAGCCTTGAGGCATGCTCTTCATGTTTACTAAGCCATTTTTTTGGAATAGGCAATCGCTTCATCGTGCCATCATCAAGAGTTTCTAAAATCCCAAGTAGTGCTTTTGTTTGATGGTTAATAATCAATGTTTGATTAGGCTTAAGAAGTAATTCAAAATCTTTAAGGGAATATGAATCTATGATAAAATTATCACTCCACAGCACTCCGCACATCACACATACACAACACCATATCTTCTTCACGCCACACTCCATAATTATCATCACCTTGAATTATAACGATTTTCAGATAAAAAGCAAGTGTCGCTATGCTATAATGCGCACTCAAGTCATATGAAAGGAAAATTATGCAAACCATCTTTACACCAAACGCTCCTGAAGCTATAGGACCATATTCACAAGCTATCGTGCATAATGGACTTGTCTACACATCAGGTCAAATCGCACTCAATTCTCAAGGCATAATGAATGAGGGTGATATACAAGCGCAAACTACACAGGTATTTGAGAATCTAAGAGCAATTTTAGAACAAGCAGGAAGCTCACTCCAAAAGGTCATAAAAACAAGTGTATTTTTATCAGACATGGAAAGCTTTGGTGCAATGAACGCTATATATGCAACATACTTTGATGATCACAAACCTGCACGAAGTACAATAGCGGTAAAAACTCTACCAAAAAATGCTCTTGTAGAGATTGAATGTATAGCAACTATCTAACCTTGTTAGCATACTACAATATAATCTAGATTCTGACAATTGTTACTAAGTGGGTGCTTATACGCGTATTCTTGATTTCAGCCTTTTTTAAAGTCTCTCAAACTATAATACGCCTTTTATTTTTAGTCGGGGCGTAGCGCAGTCTGGTTAGCGCACTTGGTTTGGGACCAAGGGGTCGAAGGTTCGAATCCTTTCGCCCCGACCATTTTTTGTGCTTATGGTGGGTGTAGCTCAGTTGGTTAGAGCATCAGTTTGTGGCACTGAGGGTCGTGGGTTCGAGCCCCATCACCCACCCCATTCTCTCCAAATATTAATCATGTTTATTTGCGTTCGTAGCTCAATTGGATAGAGCATCAGACTTCGGATCTGAGGGTTGGGGGTTCGACTCCCTCCGAGCGTACCACCCTTAGAAAACATGATCCGACAATATAATATTCCTATACAAAACTAACGCAATGTTTTGTCTCATAAATACCAACACAATGGGTTTTATATGCAAACTAAAGTCTATTCTCCTCATATATGCATACCTTACTCCAACATAACCAAAAAATAACGATTATCTATATTCTTTGATAGCTTTTTATGCTCAAATGCTTTCATACAGAATCTACGATAAAGCGAACTACACTAAATATAGTTACATATGTAATACCCTAGCTTTTAAAAAATACTCCACGCACAAAAGTAATAACAGGGCTTTGATACTCTTACTTCTTTTATTTGTCGTGATGGTCTTTAGAGTTATAATTTAAAAATTAGAATCCTTATAAATCAAAAATAAATTCCGGCACGGAACATAATTGCGTATTGATTATATGCACTTGCTTTTTCATCACTAAGACTAAGCTTAAAGAAGAAATTTTTTCTATTAGCCTGTAGTGATACACCACCATAAAAACCATCTTTTTCAGCGTTAAAATGATTGCTAAATCGCAAATCAGGGGCTACACTAAAACTTAATTCTTCACTTTGTTTTCTATTAAATCTATGCCAATAAAAAGCATATAAAGAACCCGTAAGTTCATACTCATTTAACACCCACTTTTGTGAAGTTTCAACACCTACCCAAATTCTAGCAAAGTTATTATTTGTTGCTTTAAAATCTCTTGAAAAAACTCCGCCACTTTGGCTAAAACCATTTTGGTGAATGAAATTGTATTCAAACATCATAATTGGTGTCATAATGATATTTTGAGTGATACCAAAATTTTTATAAATACCAGTTTGAGCAGTCAGAAAATAGTTATCATATCTAGCATTTGTTGTGCTGTTTGGCAAATACCTTACGCTTTGCTTAAGGTCATTAAAACTTACACCACCACTGATTACCCAAAGCATACTAACTATGTCAAAATCACGCACATAGCTAAAACCTACTGATAGTATATTGGACTTTGTTTCCAAAATATCATTTGCTGTGTTGCTATGTCCAAGCCCTACAAAAGCACCAAATTTAGAGTTTTTATCAATCTCTTTTTTGGCTTGGATATCAAATAGCTGCAAAACTTGATTATATTCATCATGCTCCGTTTTTTGATATGTAAAACCACTATTTAATTTTGTTTTTATAAACGCATCATCTATATTTTGTAAGTGAGCATCTCCAAGTGCTGCTGTTGGTTTAAACACAGCACTTGAAGGATTTAAATCACCAATATTATCAGATGGATCAATTATAAATACTACATTTTTCACACTAAGTGTTTTTTGTATCCCATCAATAGAATTTAAGTTTTGTTTTTTAGGAGAAGCGGCTATACTTTCCATAGATTCTTGATACATAGCTGGACTCAGTTGCTCAATTGCAGCAAACGCAGCATCATACTCAGGCGAGTGATCGTTCATAAATATTTGTTTTAAAGCATTTGCAAGGTCGCTGTTTCCGCCATAAAACGCTGTTTGTTTCATAGAAGCGTTTAATATATTTTTATTTTGTTCATCTACTTTAAAATTTAAAATGTTTGTAGAACCAGCTCTTACTTCCTTAAAATCATCTAGCTTATCTTGTAATGCTTTTTCAAGGTTAATTGTGATTGTCTCACCAGCTTTTATTAGTTCATTTGCTTTTTGAAGTGGTATGTATTCCAAAATTCCACCTGATATTGCATAATTTGTAGCACTAAAATCAGTATTTGTGCCGTTTTTTAAAAATGCGATTTGAAGTTTTGCACTCTCTAACGACTGCGTGAAATTGCCTTGAATATTTAGCTTTTCACCACCTTTTATATCATCAATTTCATTATAAAAACCAGACATTATAGTGCCAGTATTCTCTACATTTCCAATTATTGTCCCATTACCTTTTAGAATTCCAGCGTTATTTACACCACCCTTAATTGTGGCACTTCCACCTTGTGCTAATTGTATGATACCATTATTTTTAGAGTATAGTTTTTGCTCTATCGTCCCACCAGAAAGCAAAACGATACCATTATTCATAGCAGTTACATCATTTGCTACATTTCCACTACTAGCTAAATTAAAAATTCCCCCATTTTGCGCAAATACTGAGCTATTTGTAAGGCTACCGGTTAGTTTTAGAATTCCACCACTTGCGATAGTATCGCCTAAATAACTATTTGTACCACTAAGCGTTAGCGTCCCAGCACCTGTTTTCTCTAAGCCGATTTTTGCGATATTTTTTAGCTCTTTTGGTGCGTTATACGCATTTTCATTATGCCACTCAGGCTTCCATTCCACTTGTGAAACATCATTGCTAAATTCGCCGTTTTGTCCTTTTGTATTTATAGTGTAAAACGCTTGTTTATCGCCACTTGGCGCAGTTTTTATATCACTATCTAAAAGCCTATTTACATCAAGCTTAGCAAGACCTTTTAAAGCCTTTTCTGCATCTAGAATTCCTTGACCGATAAGCTCATCTTTTGTCATATAAGTAGCCGTGCCGTTCATAAGGTGAGATACTACAACCTTTGCCTCTTCTTCTGTTAATTGTAACTCTGTTTTTAAATCTTGTATTAAATCATTATTATTTTTTTCATTTGCTTTTATGTCTTGTGTATAAATAATATCGTAATAATAATGTTTTTGCCAGTTATCTTGCTCAGCTGTCCATTGTTGGTCACTTTGTTTTACAATTATTTTTGGTAATTGGTCATCAGCGATATTTGAATTTGCTGTGCTTAAAATAATATCAGCCAAAAGCCTACCATCAGCAAAAGGATATTTTTCAGCCACCAGAGCAGCCACACCGCTTACAAAAGGCGCTGCTTGACTTGTGCCAGAAAAAGCACAAAATTCATCATTTTCTATACATTTTACTGAATACTGAGAATACGGGGATACGCCTTTTTCAAAATAGGCATTTGCCGAAAGTATTTCATAACCTGGCGCTAAAATACTATAAGCTTGTGCTCCTTTAAAAGAGTTTGAAAAATCAGTAAAAGCACTTCTTATATATACATCATTATTGCCATACTTACTTTTTTTAACACTTTTGTCTATTGTAAAATAATCATTTGTTTTAGTAAAATAGCCTTGGTCTATTGCACCTACATTTATCCATGCCTGTAAGCTTTCATCATAAGAGCGAATACTGGCATTTATCGTAGGTGCACGCTGACCTTCATTGCCTGAGCTATGAATTTGTAGAATTCCGGATTTAGCAAGCTCCATTGTAGCCTTTAAATCAATCTCTCCATTTGCCACTTTAAACACTTCATTTGTATTTGATGGAAAATCAACATAAGAATATGCAAAAGAGATTTGATTATCTATTTTTTTACCAGCATTTGGATAATAAGTAAGCCCCCAACTATTATTTACAATTCTTACATTATTACTTTTAAAAAAAAATATTACTTCATCATAATCAACTTGATTTGGACTATCTGGGTTTAGATTTGAAATCCCAAATAATGCAGCTTTTGAAGCTATACCATATATATCCGCATTTGAACTACTTAAATGTATAAAATTCCCTAACGCAATACCTGCTACATGAGTTCCATGCATAGCAGCAAGTGATTTACTTGGAACTTCACTAATATAATTTGGCCCCCTAGTATCTCCAACTTTCCCTAAAAAACTTGGATGAGTTAAAATAAAAGCAGAATCAATAAAACCTATTGCTACGCCAGTTCCTTTTTGGGCTATTTTGCTATAATCATAATTTATTGTGTTATAGCTTTTTTCTATATGTTCTCGTATTGTTTCATCAGCTCCTTGCCCTAGCGTCATCATCGCAAAAAATAAAACAAGTGCTCTTTTCACTAAAATTCCCTGTTATCATCAAAGTAAAATGTTTTTATAACATAAAAATAATTTTTTACAAAAATTCGAGAACTTCATTATATTAAGCGCAAGTAAATAAATCCTACGACAAGTGTGCTTAACTATCTACTCTCATAAGTCGTTATATCTATATCTTATAGTCTTGCCAATTTGTAAGCTTTGTTATATTTCTTACTTCATAGCGATCTCTATGGATCAAGCTACAAACACACTTCTTTTGAGAGAGTGTGAATCTGTGAGACTACTAGCATTGCCCTTATTCTGTTTCTCATTTAACCTTTTTCCTTGATCGCCTATAAGAAATAAGTCTTTTTCTGTATAAATCATAAAAATGTGAATGTTATTTTTTAAAGTAAAAACTTTTGCTGACTACCTAAGTTAGTGCTGTTCTTTTAAGGTTTTTATAGTATAATCCTGCCTCTGTATTTTGGTATGCTTCTTTGGTAACCACTATCAGATATGCGCTCATAGCTCAGCTGGATAGAGCAACGGCCTTCTAAGCCGTAGGTCAGAGGTTCGAATCCTCTTGGGCGTACCACTCTCATATGATACGTACTTCTTACTAAGGTGTATTTTGAATATCTTTAAAGACAAAGCTTTTAGCAACCCGATTGATACTATATGCATCTTTGATACAAGCAATCTCAAAAAAGCCTTGCTAAAAATTGAATCTTATGCAAAAAAATATTATCTCCTTGGGTATCTTAGATACGATCTTAAAGATGTTGTATTGGACAAAGACATCTCTTCTCATAAACCACTACTCTATTTTGAAGTCTATGAAACATATTCGATGTATAGCCCTCCCAAAAATCCGCTAATACAGAATATAGAGGTTACTCCTAAGCTTTCGTATGAGGAATATTGTGCTGCAATCTCGTATATCAAAAATGAGATAGCCAAAGGCAATACCTATCAAGTGAATTACACAATACATTTTGATGTCCGATACAATGGTGCGGATCTTGGGTTGTTTGAGTATTTATTGCAAATGCAAGCCACGCCATATAGTGCTTTTATCACAAATAAATATGAGAGTATCGCGTCATTTTCGCCAGAATTATTTTTTGAAAGAAAAGATAATATCATTATTACAAAACCTATGAAAGGGACAATTGCTAGAGGTGTGAATCCACAAGATGATTTGCAAAAGATTCAGTTTTTGCAACACGATCCAAAAAATATGGCTGAAAATGTGATGATAGTCGATCTTTTGAGAAACGATTTGAGTAAAATCGCACACAAAGTAGAGACAACAAAACTCTTTTGTGTAGAAACACACAAAACACTTCATCAAATGACTTCAGAGATTCAGGCTCATCTCATGCCACATACTACTTTGTTTGATATATTTTGTGCTTTATTCCCCTGTGGATCGGTCACTGGAGCACCAAAACTTAGCACAATGCGCATCATAGATGAAATAGAAACGCATAATAGAGGCGTGTATTGTGGTGCTATCGGATATATGTCTCCAAATGAAATGGTATTTAGTGTCCCTATTAGAATCTTGCAAAAAGATCACAAAGATAATCAATGGTGTTATAAAAGTGGTGGTGGGATAACTTGGGATTCCAATCCTTTTGATGAGTGGCAGGAAGTTTTGCTAAAGGCAAAATTTTTAACCCTAGAGTATCAACTCATAGAAACTATGAGAGTGCTAAATGGTGAGATTTTGTATCTACAAGAGCATTTAGAGAGATTGCGAAATTCTGCATCACACTTGGGTTTTGCACACAAAGAAATTACTTTTCCCAAAATAGAAAATGGCATTATAAGAGTGCTTTTGTATAAAGATGGTAGTTATAAGATTGATATACATGATTTTAGAGAACATCAAAGCAACAAGGTTTGTATTGCACAACATGCAGTGCATTCTCAAGAAACATTCTTATACCACAAAACAACTATTCGCCCTTGGTATAACGCCACCAAGACAAAAATTGAGCACAATGAACTTTATGATGAAATATTCCTTAATGAACGCAATGAAATTACAGAGGGATCTCGAAGCAATGTCGTGATTCAAAAAAATGGAATACTATACACGCCACCATTACATAGCGGAGTGCTAAATGGAATCTTGCGTAGCGTATTGATCGCAAACAAACAATGCCTTGAACAAACACTTTACGTGCAAGATCTCTTAGAAGCGGATAAGATTTTTTGTATCAATTCTGTTCGTGGTATGGTAGAGGTAAAGCTTGAAATACAATAACCATTCTCCTATCCTCATAGATAACTATGATTCATTTACATACAATATAGTCCATTGCTTAAGAGATCTTGGTTGCATACCACTTGTGTTTAAAAATGATAAGATAGATATATGCTCACTATCAAGTATGAATTTTCATCACATTATACTTTCTCCTGGACCTAGCAATCCAAAAAATGCCGGAATATCCTTGCAGGTCATAGAATCTTTTTACAAAACTAAAAATATTCTTGGAATCTGCTTGGGACATCAGTGTATTGGGCATTACTTTGGTGCCAATGTGCAACAAGCCAAAATACCTATGCACGGAAAAGTTAGTCGTATTAGATTCAATCCTCATAGCAAAATCTATGCAAATATGAAGCAAGAATTTTTGGCAACTAGATACCATTCACTCATAGTCGATGATGTTATTACGCCATTGCGTGTTAATGCTGTGAGTGAAGATGGGGTTATAATGGGAATTGAGCATGATACATACAATGTCTTTGGGGTGCAATTCCACCCAGAATCTATACTAAGCGAGTTTGGTAGTCAATTATTATACAACTTTCTTTATGGTCTTTAGAATCTTGTATGGTCATACTTATTGTATGAGAATCCCATACAATAATTTAGATGATATACTCACAATCCATTTTTGTAAATTTGTCCAAAAATTGCTTGGCTCTTTGTGTTTGGGGTTTGGTAAAAAACTCTTGGGGTGTTGTGTTTTCCAAAATTTCTCCATCGGTCATAAATAAGATTCTATCTGCTATTTTTCTTGCAAAATTTAATTCATGGGTTACCAAAACCATTGTTTTATCTTTGATCATTTTTATGACATGTAACACTTCATCGACAAGTTCTGGATCAAGTGCAGAAGTCGGCTCATCAAAAAGCATAACCTTGGGATTAAACGCCAAAGCTCTAGCTATACCTATGCGTTGCTGTTGTCCTCCGCTTAACATACTTGGATAATGATTTGCCTTGTCTTTTAGTCCAACCATTTCTAAATATGTATATGCAATATCTTGAGCTTCTTTTTTGTTATATTTATGCACCGTAATGAGAGATTGGGTGATATTTTGTAGTGCGGTTTTGTTGGCAAAAAGATTATAATTTTGAAAAACCATTCCCGTGCTTTTGCGAATCTGCATTAGTTCTCGCTTTTTTGGCTTGGAAGAAAAATCAATTTCTACGCCATCTACATTCATAGTCCCACTATTGCCATACTCAAGGAGATTCATACATCGCAAAAGTGTGCTTTTACCAGATCCACTTGGACCCAAAATAACATAGGTTTTATTTTTTTGCATGTGTAGTGCAATATCTTTTAAAACCTTGTGATTATGAAAGCTTTTAGATAAGTGTTGTATTGTTATCATGCTTTTCCCACAATCTTTTTATAAGAATGAAGTTTTTTCTCAAATATCATAAATCCTTTTTCTAACGCAATGCTAATAACCCAATAAATGAGTGCTGCCATAATATAGACTTCTAAAAATTTAGAGCTTCTATCGGCTTCTAATGTCGCTATGCCCATTATTTCTGGAACAGAGGCAGCGAAAACAAGTGAGGTTTCTTTGATAAGCATGATGAAAAAATTTAAAATATTTGGCAGGGCAACAAGCATACTTTGTGGCAAAATGATAATGAGTAAAGCTTGTGTAGTATTCATACCTACACTATAAGCAGCCTCTAGCTGACCTTTGTCAATGCTTAGAATTGCGCTTCTAAAAATCTCACTCAAATAAGCTGAGCAATATAAAGAATACACAAGATACATAAAATATATAGCATCAATACCTGAAATATCAATGTTAAAGCCATATGTATAATTCAAATATCTAAATACTAATGGTATCCCATAATATGCCAAAAAAATCTGCACCAAAACAGGAATGCCCCTAAAAAAGGAAATATATATGGTAGCAAGTTGAAATACAATAGGGATTTTATAAATCCTTACTAAGCTTAAGACCAATCCCAATAAGGCACCAACACAAAACCCAACAATGGCAATGGCTAGAGAGATTGGGACACCTTTAAACAAAATAGGAAGAGCACTAAAGGCATAGCTGAAGTCAAAAAGTTGCATTATTTACTTTGATCTACCCCAAAGTATTTCATAGAAAGTTCGCTTAATTTGCCTGATTCTTTGGCTTTAAGAATTGCTGTATCTATCTTTTTAATCAATGCTTTTGAAAAATCTTCTTTTCTAAAAACCAAATATACAGGGCTTTGTGAAATGCGTTCATCAAGCACTTTTAGGCTTAGATTCTGTTCTTTGATAATATCAGCAATGGAGGCAGGATCATTGAGATGCACATCAATTCTTTTATTCACTAAATCTTGTAGTAGTGGGATTAAATCCTTATAATAGCGTATCTCTAGGATATTACCATTTTTAGCATTCCAATCTTGAAGTATTTTTGTGTGTGCTGAACCTACAACACAACCAGCAACCTTACCTGCTAAATCTACTACACTTTTGATAGCCTCATCATCAGATCTTGCCACAAATTGCGAAGTGCTCACAAAATAGCTTTGTGTTGTAAAAAGATATTTCTCTTCCCTCTCTTGCGTTTTTATGATCTGATTGGCTAACAGATCAAATCTCCCAGAATCTAACCCCAAAAATAAAGCATTCCAAGGTGCATGTTTATGCATAAAGTTCAAGGTTGGATCGATATCTTGCAAGATTCTAAGAACATCAACATCATAACCCATCATCTCTCCATCTTTGCCTACATAGGAAAATGGTTTATATGCACCTTCACTGCCCACCTTGATACTTGTATTATTTGAATCAGAACAAGCACTAAAAATAATCAACGAAAATAACACAAAAAACAATTTTATAAACTTCATAGTAATCCTTGTATGTATTCTTTGGAGGGTTTTTGATTTTACAATAAGCCACTAACACGCATTTTGCTTTTTGTAAATATTCGCGGGATTATAATATGAAAACAATAAAGAAAACATAAGTCAACCTTATGGGATTCTAAATTTTAAAGAATAAAAAAATCAAAAAACTTGTATTTTTTGTACAAAAAGTGTTATCTTAACAACACGCTTTTTATTTATAATTATGCCCAACTCAACTCATAGAAAATCTCTCAAATCTTTATGAGTTGAGAATCTATACACAAAGGATAATATATGATAACAAAATCGCTTAAAAGCTTTGTGCTTACAGGGATTGTTTCAAGTGGGCTTGCTATGAGTGCAAATGCGACACAACCTCAACATATCGATGGATTCTCACATCCAGAAAGCGTTTTTGTAAACAAAGATGAAGTATATGTGAGCAACATCGGTGAAAAACTTGAGCCAACGGCAAAAGATAATAATGGCTTTATCTCTAAGCTTGATAAAAATAGCAATGTTATAGAGCTTACATGGATCACAAATCTTAATGCCCCAAAAGGTATGAATGTGATTAATGACACATTGTATGTCGTGGATATTGATACACTAAAAGGCTTTGACATCAAAAGCAAAAAAGAAGTGCTAAATCTTCCTGTAGATGGTGCGGTGTTTTTAAATGATATCGTAGTGCTTGATAACAATACACTTCTAGTAAGCGACACTGGCACAGGTATCATTCATCAATTTAATCTTGCCAAAAAACAATACCAAACTTTTGCTAAGCTAGATTCTCAATATGCCAGACCAAATGGACTTTTACTTGATCCTAAGAAAAAAGCTCTTATTGTAGTAGGGTATGATCCAGCAGGCAAACAAAAAGGAAGTGTTGTAAGCATTGATCTTAAAAGCAAAAAAGTACGCGCAATCACAGAACCACTAGGTGCGCTTGATGGCGTTGCGGTAGCTAAAAATGGTGATTTACTTGTGAGTGATTGGGGCACAGATCTACAAGGCGTTATTTATCGCATAGATTCTAAAGGGCAAGTAAGCACCATTGCAATAGAATCTATGGGCGGACCTGCAGATATGTATAGCGATGGAGTAAGCCTTTGGATACCAAGAATGATAGACAAAAAAGTAAGTAAAATCGATGTACCATAACCCCTATAACAACTAGCGGAAAACTTCCGCTAGTAATAATGCGCATTTGTGTGTAAGCAATTATTTTTGTTTAATAATCTCAACTCTACGCTCACACCGCTCGGTAGTATTAAGCCTATGCGCAATAACCAGCAATGTTTTATTTTGTGCCACATCATAAATCTCATCCATAATCTTTTCTTCTGTTGCTGTATCTAGCGCACTTGTAGCTTCATCAAGCACCAAAATTTCAGGATTATCATAAATAGCACGCGCAATGCCTATACGTTGCTTTTGCCCACCACTTAGTAACAAACCACCTTCACCTACACGCGTATAAATTCCAGCATGTTCTTGTAAAAATTCATAAATATTTGCCTTTTTACATGCCTCTATCACACGATCTTCATCCATCTCGCTCCCAAACGCCACATTTTCTGCCACACTACCATCAAATAGATATATCGTTTGAGGAATATAGCCAATTTTCTTACGCCAAGAGCGGAGATTGTGATTATTGAGCTCCTTGCCATCGATATACACCACG
This sequence comes from Helicobacter equorum, assembly GCF_900198655.1. Lineage (GTDB taxonomy): Bacteria > Campylobacterota > Campylobacteria > Campylobacterales > Helicobacteraceae > Helicobacter_F > Helicobacter_F equorum. The sequence goes on from NZ_FZPO01000048.1 coordinate 43,879, forward strand.
CCTTGTTGTGGTTTATAAATCCCGATGATAAGATCTACTAATGTGCTTTTACCAGCACCACTTTCGCCACAAAAGGCAATCTTATCGCCTTTGTGTATTATAAGACTAAAATCACGCAAAATCGCTTTGTTTGGCCCATAGCCAAAGGTAATGCCCTTAAGCTCAATGCTTTTTTCAAATACACAGGGCTCATTATCCTCATAATCTGTATGATATAACAAATCCTCATACACAAGTGCTACAGAATTCGCAAAATACCCCATGAGATTATATGTCGATAATATTCTGCTTACAGCAGGCAAGATTCTATATAAGGCAAGAGCATACATCGAGATAATGGGCAACACTGCATCAACATCCCTATAGGTTACAAGGATATATGCCACGCAACCAATAAGCATACTAAACCCTATAGATTCAAGCAAAAAGCGTGGCGTGGTAAGCATAGTTTGAGTAAGGATCTCTGCATTTGTGCGCTTCATACTTGCTTCCTCAAATTCTTCAAAAACTTGTTTTTGATTGCCCTTTAGCTTGATAATCTTAAAATTTCCAAAAGTTTTAGAAATAATCTCATTAAACCTTGCATTCATGGCACTGCGCACTTGTCCCATTTTTTCAATCTTTTTGCCTAGCATCTTTATCACTAAAAAAACTTGCAATCCCACAATAATGGTGAGTGCCAAGGTCATTTTCCAGCTTGTGATAAGTAGCAAAACATACAAAATACCAATTGTAAAAAGCTCTCCACACATTTGCAAAAGACTTTGCACATACATAGAAGCTTGTAACGATTCTTGAGTGATATTAGCACGGATTTTATCAAGTTTGCGTTTGACAAAATCATCATAATTAATCTCTACTGCCTTGCTAAACAATCGGTATGCAAAAAAATGAAATTTTCTATACGCAAAGCGATTTTGCGCATATGTAAATGCAATGCTGTAGAGCATTCTAAAAATATAAAACATAATGAGTGCCACACTAAAAGCAATCATAAATTCAAAACTATCCTTAAACCCAAAAAATGTATAAATCTCGTGAGAAATAGAATGGCTAGTAATGAGATTAGGGTTACTTGCAAAGCTAATAAAAGGCATAATAATACTAATACTAAAGGTTTCAATCACAGAATACGTAATCGTGGCAAAAAATAATAAAAGCAAAATTATTTTATCACGCCTTGTAAGCAAAGATCGCAATTTATTGATAGTTGTTAAGGTTGTTTGTTTTTTGTGTTTCATAAAAATCCCTTATCTTAAAGTTAGAGCGTATTGTTTAAATACATCTCCACGCTCCTTGTAAGAGCTAAATTGATCAAGACTCGCAGCAGCTGGAGAAAGCAAGGCAACATCAAATTCTTTGTGAGAATCTTTAGCATATCGTGCTTTTTTGATTGCCCCCACCGCTACATCAAGCGTATTACAAACCTCACAAGATATACCATATTCCATACTTAATTCTAAAAGCCTATATGCATTACTACCAATGGCAAAAATACTAATAGATTTACCCTGCATGAATCTAAAAAGTGGGCGTAAATCCGCACCCTTATCATCGCCTCCCAAAATAAGCCATATGTGTTTATCCTGATACCGACGCACTGCTTCAATAGTAGCATCAACATTAGTACCCTTGCTATCATCAACCCACAAATAATTTTGTGAATCTCTAAACTCTTCTATCCTGTACGCACCAATCTTAAAGGCATTAAGCGCCTCTATATCACACACACCATACAAAATCTTGGCAATCCCAAGCGCAATGAGACCATCAAGCAAAAATGGCTCTTTGACATGCACAGATGTAATCTCTATCCCAAACTGCGTGGCTAAGTGTTGCGAATCTTTATAAAAATACGCTCTGCCCTTAAATGCCCTAGATACAGGGTGTTCTGCAAACTCAAAAGGCAAAATAGCGCTTGTATCCTCACACATACGCCCTAGCACACTAAGTTTATCTGCCACATATGCCTCAAAACTTCCATGCCAAGTGATATGATCCTCTCGCACTGGCAAAAGCGCATACACATCTGGCGTGGCATATGTAGCATAATGCAAACTAAAAGAACTTGTCTCTAAAATCCAAAGTGGCGTATGATTGACATACAGCTCACTTAGTGGAGTGCCTATGTTACCACCACTTTTTGCACCAAAAGATTCTAAGAGTATGGTCGTCATCTGTGTAGTGGTTGTCTTGCCATTGGTGCCGCTAATCCACACACTTTTTGGTGGAATCTGCCAATGTTGTAACAAAAAATAAAAAAAATCATATTCACCAATAAGATTACAAGCCTTACGCACAAGCATATGTGTAGGTGGAATACCTGGTGAGATGATAGATACATCGCATGTCTGTAATGAATCTTGCGTAAGGCTCACAATAGGCGTAGGTGTGCCATCATCACTAAAAAGTGCAGAATCTAACAAAGTATTGCCAAATTCATCACTGCGTGTGCCCTCAAATGTATCATCATAAATTGCAACGCGTATCCCAAGAGAGTTCAAAAATCGCACAAGAGGTTTTGTCGTAACGCCATAACCAAAAATACGTATCATAGAATCTACCTAAGTTTGAGTGTAAGAAGCGCGATAAGATTTGCTAGCAAAGCAACAATCCAAAAACGCACAATGATTTTATTCTCCGCCCAACCCTTTTTCTCAAAGTGATGATGTATGGGTGCCATAAGAAAAATCCGCTTTTGTCTGTATTTATAACTCCCAATTTGGAGCATTACAGAAAGGGTTTCAAACACAAACACAATACCAATGAGTATAAGCAAAATTTCATTATGTGAAATGATTGCCATATATGCGATAAATCCGCCAAGTGCTAGACTGCCACTATCTCCCATAAATACTTGCGCAGGGTGGCAGTTATACCACAAAAAGCCAAAAAGTGCACCTATAAGCGCACAACTCATCACGATAAGTTCTCCGCTATAAATAACTTTAGGCCAATACAAATATGATGATAGCCCGATGTGTCCGCCAATATACACAAATATAGAAAGACTAAAGAGTGCAAATATACTTGGTGCAGTCGCCAAACCATCAAGTCCATCGGTAATATTGACGGCATTTGCACTTGCTACAAATACAAGCATCCAAAACATAATACTCACAATAGGGATATGGATAGAATCTACGCGGATATTTGCAAAAGCACTCATATCAAAAAGTGGCTCTTTCATAAAAGGGAGATAAAAATTCCCAGCATGCCCAAGATTTGCAAGACATAAGGCAATACAACACGATAACACAACAAGCAAAAGCATTTTGACTTTGGCACTCATACCGGCATTAGAGTTAGCCGAGATCTTCATAAAATCATCTCTTGCACCAATGAGACTAAAGCCTACAAGCCCAACAATACCCAATATAATATATGAGTTTGTCATATCTGCACACAAAAATGTCGCAATAAGAGTGCAAAACACAAACACTACGCCACCCATAGTTGGAGTATTTTTTTTCTCCTCGTGAGGGACAAAATGCGAGATAGGCTGATTGGCTTTTTTGGCTTTTGCCCAACGAATAAAATAGGGAAATAATGCAATACTTAGAATAAAAGCGAGAAAAAAACTTACACCTGCACGAAATGTAATATATTGAAACAAATTAATATGTGCCGTGCTCCACAGCCAATATAGCATATCCATCCCCCCATAAACTTACACAAAATAAATCAGGGATTGTATCTCTAATTTTGTAAAACTAGGCTAAATTTTAATGTTTTTTAGACTAAAATCCTTGCCAACAAACTTCAACCCTCTTACTTAAGGAGCAAGAATGCATAAAAAAGCTGTTTTGGTTATCACAGATGGTATTGGCTATAGCCAACATACCACATATAATGCCTTTTATCACGCCAAAAAACCTACTTATGATTATCTCTTTGAAAATGTCCCTTATGCAATGATTCACACATATGGACTAAGTGTAGGATTGCCAGAAGAACAAATGGGTAACTCTGAAGTAGGACATATGTGCATAGGATCTGGGCGTGTGCTTTATCAAGATCTTGTCAAAATATCGCTTGCCTTAGAAAATGGTGAGATACAACACAACCAAGCATTTTTACGTGTTGCAGATTCATGTGAGGATATACATCTCTGTGGGCTTATGAGTGATGGTGGTGTGCATTCTCATCTCTCGCACTTACTAGGTCTTGCTACAATCTGTGCGACAAAAAATAAACACGTATGGCTTCATCTTATTACCGATGGGCGAGATGTTTTGCCTCAAAGTGCCTTAGAATATCTTAACGAAGTGCAACACACCATTAATGCGTATCCAAATATTCATATTGCCACACTTAGCGGGAGATTCTATGCAATGGATAGAGATAAACGCTGGGATCGTATAGAATCTGCATATAATGCCATTGTATGCGCAGATAATGCAACGACCAAAACGCCAAAAGAATATATCCAATCCCAATATAAACAAGAAATTTTTGATGAATTTATCCCACCTGTGAGCTTTGCTCCATATCAAGGTATGCACGATAATGATGGATTTATCTTCATTAATTTTCGATCAGATAGAGCAAGGCAAATTGTTGATGCGATTGGCAATAAATCATTTAATGGATTTGTGCGAAAACGCGTACTAAAACTGCATATCGCAACAATGTGTGAGTACGATAGTAGCTTTGAGTTTCCCATTATGTTCCCCAAAGATAAGGTCCAAAATACTCTAGCCGAAGTAATTTCAAGCGCATCACTAAAGCAATTCCACACTGCAGAAACAGAAAAATATGCACATGTTACATTCTTTTTAAATGGCGGACACGAGGAAGAGTTTGAGGGCGAAAAGCGTGTGCTTATCCCTTCACCAAAGGTTACAACATATGATTTACAACCACAAATGAGCGCAGAAGCGGTGGGTGATGCCGTGCTTGAAGCTATGCAAGAAGGTTATGATTTTGTTGTGGTTAATTTTGCAAATGGTGATATGGTGGGACACACTGGGAATTTTCAAGCCGCCATCAAGGCTGTAGAAGCAGTTGATACACAATTAGGCAGGATTATTGAATCTGCAAAAAAATTGGGTTATGCTGTTGTGATTACAAGCGATCATGGTAATTGTGAAGAAATGAAAGATTCACAAGGCAATACGCTAACAAACCATACCATAGGTGATGTATGGGCTTTTGTGCTTGATGAAAACGTCAAAGAAGTGGCAAAAGAAGGCGGGCTAAATAATATCGCTCCAACGATCCTCAAACTTATGAATCTACCAAAACCAAAAGAAATGGATAATGCTCTCTTTTAGTGCAATATGTCTTATGGGCGCATGGCATGAATCCACGATGCACTAAAGGTGCGCACTTCAGAATCTAAAGCCCTAATGTCTTGAATATCTGTAAGTGCGTGTGTTTTGATACTATCAAAATATCGCATACTTTCCAAAATACACGCGCTAATTCTCCCAAAATTAATGCGTGAATCCAAAAATGCACTCACTGCAATTTCATTACTAGCATTCAGCACAATACCAAGCTTTGGATACGCTAAGAGTGTTGATTTAAGATCCCATACAGGATAACGTTTAGAATCTATGGGCTTAAGATGTATGTTTGTGAGCGTACTCATGTCAAAGCGTGGGATAAGGCGCATAGACTTTGCCTTTTGCTCATCAAGTGCATATGCTATGGGAAGTTGCATATCAGCGTGAGAAATATGTGCCGTGATAGATCCATCTGCAAACTCCACAAGTGCGTGTATCGCAGAGTGCTCCTCGATATATGCGTCAATATGCTGTATGCCAAACAGCCAATATGCCTCCAAAACCTCAAAAAGCTTATTGACCATTGTTGCGCTATCTATCGTAATTTTTTGTCCCATAGACCAATTTGGGTGCTTGAGTGCTTCAGCAGGTGTGGCAAAAGGTAGTTTTTCTAATGGCATATCACGCAATGCCCCACCACTAGCAGTAATACAAAGCCTATGTATTTCTCGTGTAGTATGTAGATACCATAATCCAAAATGCTCACTATCAATAGGTGTGATTGGATAATCAGCAAAAAGCCACCCAGCATTCACAAGGCTTTCTTTATTTGCAAGAGCAAGTTTTTTGCCACATTGCTTAATCACAAGGCTTGGAGCAAGTCCAGCATAACCCACCAAAGCATTAACCGCTAACGTGCTTTGAGAAGCTTTAATCATATCCAAAAGCCCCTCTTCTCCAAAGAAAACGCGTATATTCTGTGCCTTGATATATTCCATATCAAGCCTTGTTACATCATTTGTATCAGCTATGCAGATATTTTTTGGGTGGTATTGATATATTTGTGTATTAAAAAGTGCAATATTCTTACCTGCGCTAAGAGATTCTATAGGAAGCCCAAAGACATTTGCGACCTTAAGGGTATTTGTCCCAATAGAACCAGTGCTACCTAAAAGAATCATATACTAGAAGCAATGTTTATGGAAAATATATTTCGCTATAGGGCGATAAAGTAGAAAGCGCAAAAAGCATCATAACACCACCAAATAATAATGCATCAACTCTATCTAGCACACCACCATGACCGGGAAAAATCGAGCCACTATCCTTGAGATTTACTTCGCGCTTAAGATAACTCTCAAATAAATCACCAAAAACGGAACTAAGCGCAATACAACATGTTATCAACACAGCTATAAAAAAGTTATGTGTGATACCAAGACACAACACAGATCCTAAAGCAGTGCCACAAGCAACCCCTATAACGACACCTTCAATAGTCTTCTTTGGTGATGTAGCTGAAAATGGGGTTTTGCCAAAAAGTCTCCCACCAAAATATGCACCTATATCAGTGCAAACCACCACTACAATAAGACAAATAAGCCCCAATCTACCAAATGACTCATACACAGACCAAATACACAAAAATGGCAAGGTAGGATACAAAAAGGGTAGCAACACTTTCAAGGGAAGTTTTTTATTATAAGCGATATAAGAAGCATACACGATAAGCACACACAAACCATTATACAGAGGGGCTTTGGTAAAATACACACTAATCCACAATAACACCCCCCATACATAAAAATGCCACGCAGATTCCAAAGAATAAAAAGCTAGAGATTCTCTAATAGTAATCACAAAAAGCACACCCAATACAAACCAAATAAGCAATGTGCTATTAAGCAACAAAATCAATGCAAGTGCTACAACAAGCAAAGCACCTGTGATATAGCGCTGTTTATCCGCACCCAAACTCTTTATCCTATCTTTCATAGTATTCCTTATTTGAAATGTGCTATGTTTTGGATTATAGCAAAAAAATGAGTATTTACTGAAAAATAGAGAATTTTTGATAGAATCTAAAGTCTAAATTTTTTAGAATCTTTAGGTTACAGAACGAAAAAATAGAGGTGAGGATTGATGAAATACCAAAAGATATTATTGCTTTGTGTGTGCTGTGTGCTTGGATTTGGGATTGTATTTGGTGCAGATAATAAAGAGCAAAATAGGCTTGATGCACATAAAAAACTACGCAAAGTTATTAATGTCATAGAAGAAAACTATGTTGATGGAGTGCAAATTGATGAAATTATTAATAAAGCCATAGATGGGCTTTTAAGCAACCTCGATGCACATTCTGCCTACCTTGATAAGAAAAAATTTGATGACTTACGATCGCAAACCGAGGGAGAATTTGGAGGAATAGGTATCACACTTGGTATGAAAGATGGAGCCCTAACCGTCATCGCCCCTATTGATGATACTCCAGCATTCAAAGCAGGTATAAAAAGTGGTGATGTAATCCTAAAAATCAATAATGAAACCGCACTTAATATGAATATTGATGATGCGGTAAATCTCATGCGCGGTAAGCCAAAAACAAAGCTTGAACTTACGCTTGTAAGAAGTGGTGAGCCAAAACCTATAGTTGTCCAGCTTACAAGAGACATTATTCGTGTAGAATCTGTCAAAGTGCGCGGTATTAATGAAACAAATTTTGCCTATGTGCGTGTCAATTCATTTGATAAAAACGTAACCCTTGAAGTGAAAAATGGCTTGAAATCACTAGGCAAAGTTGATGGCATTGTGCTAGATTTACGTTCTAATCCCGGGGGTTTGCTCGATCAAGCCGTGGATCTCTCAAAACTCTTTATCAAAAATGGTGTTATTGTCTCACAAAAAGGACGCAATAAAGGCGAAAATATAGAGTTTAAAGCCAATGGTAGCGCACCATACGCTGATGTGCCACTTGTCGTGCTTGTCAATGGTGGAAGCGCAAGTGCAAGTGAGATTGTCGCGGGAGCATTACAAGATCACAGCAGAGCAGTGCTTGTAGGTGAACAGACATTTGGTAAGGGTAGCGTGCAAATGGTTATTAAGCTTGATAATAATGAAGGTATAAAACTCACAATCGCAAAATATTATCTCCCAAGTGGTAGGACAATTCAAGCTGTTGGAATCCAACCAGATGTCGTCGTATATCCAGGCAGTGTGCCAGAAAATGACAATAATTTCTCACTTAAAGAAGCCGATCTAAAGCGACATTTAAAAGGTGAATTAGAAAAAATCCAAGAAAAAGCACCAGCAGATTCTAAAAATACAACAAAAAATGCAAGCTTCACACAAGAAGACATATATAAAGACATTCAGCTTAAAACCGCAATAGATATTCTAAAAGCTTGGAATATCTTTAAACCAAAACAATAACATAACCAAAAGGAGCGCATTATGGATACACAACAAATGCTGTATGAGGGTAAGGGCAAGAAACTTTTTCTTACAAACAATCCTCAAGAGGTGCTTGTAGAATTTAAAGATGATTTAACCGCCTTTAACGCTGAAAAAAAAGGTTCTGAACAAGGTAAGGGTGCGCTTAATTGTGAGATTAGCACTGCGATTTTTGAACTTTTAATCCAAAATGGCATACAAACACATTTTATCAAAAAATTAGATTCTACACATATGTTTTGCAAAAAAGTGCAAATTATTCCCATAGAAGTTGTGGTGCGCAATGTCGCTACAGGTTCGCTAACAAAACGCTTAGGTATAGAAGAAGGGAAAATTTTGCCTTTTGCCCTTGTGGAATTTTATTACAAAGACGATGCGCTTGGTGATCCTATCATTAATGACGAACATTGCAAAATTTTAAATATCACACAAGACACAACAGAGCTAGATTTTTTACGCACACAAGCACGCAAGATTAATCAAATACTAAGTGAATTTTTCATCACACGCAACCTCCGCCTTATTGACTTCAAGCTTGAATTTGGTAAAGACAGCGAGGGTAATATTTTACTTGCTGATGAGATTAGCCCTGATAGTTGTAGATTCTGGGATAAAGATACAAATGACAAACTTGATAAAGATAGATTCCGTCAAAATCTCGGTAGCGTAAAAGTAGCGTATGAGGAAGTTTTAAAACGAATTTTGCAAAAGTAAGGATTATATATGGAAATAAAAGCCCTCATTACTTTAAAAAATGGTGTCTTAGATCCACAGGCTAAAGCCATTCATCACGCACTTTTGGATCATAATTTTAGTGATGTAAGAAGTGTCAAAATGGCTAAAGAAATCGTGCTAGATATAGATTCTCAAGATGAATCTTATGCGATTGTGCAAGTAGAAAAAATGTGTCAAGAACTCTTGGCAAACACGGTTATAGAAGACTTTGAGGTGATGAGAAAATAAATGAGCGTTGCGATACTTCAATTTCCTGGGACAAATTGTGAAATGGACATGGCATATGCTTACAAATGCATAGGAGCACCCCATACAATCGTATGGCATCAAGATCAGGTATTACCCAAAGATACAAAACTAGTAATTGTGCCTGGTGGCTTTAGTTATGGAGATTATTTGCGGAGTGGGGCTATAGCGAGATTTTCTCCTATTATGCAGGCGGTACGCGAGTTTGCTATGCAGGGTGGCTATGTGCTTGGAATCTGCAATGGCTTTCAGATTCTATGTGAAGCGAGACTTCTACCCGGAGTGCTTAAACGCAATAATTCACTACATTTTATTAGCCAAAATCAAAAACTTTATGTAAAAAACACTAACAACGCATTTTTATCTCATTACCAAAAAGAAAGTGTCATTTCTCTACCAATCGCACATGCCGATGGTTGCTATTTTATTGATGATCAGTCTTTACACGCATTACAAAAAAACGATCAGATTCTGCTTACATATGTTGATAACCCAAACGGATCTGTAGCGGATATAGCAGGAATCTGTAATGAACAAAAAAATGTCTTTGGGCTTATGCCTCATCCAGAACGTGCAATAGAAAATCTCTTAGGTGGAGTTGATGGCTTAGAGATGCTTGCAAGCCTTTATCACGCAGCATTGTAATATTAAAATATTAGGAAGGTAATGATGCAATTATTTTCTAAAGCCTTGCTAAGCTTTTTTTTCATCATAGGCATTATTGTAGCCATAGACACACAGGCAGACCAAGACCTCACGACATCTCCAAAAATTGTTTATGCAAAAGCCCTTAGTGCCACTCAAACCCTCCAAGATCAGACATTTTATGTTGGGCAAGAGATATCTATAGTATATGAGGCTTCACTTTTTGCCGGAGCAAGTCTCAAGGGAAGCAATTTTGAAAAAAGCCCCAAAGACAAAGTTGAGCTCAAAAACAAAAATGCAACTTGGAAAAATGTAGATTCTCAACACCTGCAAACCACCTATGTTTTTAAGCTAAAAGCCTCATCTGCAACAATACCTGCACTCAATGTAGTAGCCGTATCCGCGGATGGAAGCTATGAAGAGCAAGTGCGCGTAGATTCTATTGCGCTTAATGTGATCGATTTAGGAAGCAATGCCCGATACGCAGGAATTTTAGGTAAAGACTTCAAGCTCTTACGAAACAAAAGCCAAAACTATGATGAATTGCATAATATCATAGTCTTTGAATTTGAAATGCAATCCCAAAACCTAAAAGATATGAATATCAAAGGCTTTGAGACACAAGGCTTTGAAGAGCTAAGCCAACGCAACGGCGGTATGTATGGGGTGTATTATGTGATAGTCCCAAAAAGTTTACGTGAGCTTTCATTTGAATATTTTAATTCCGATGTGCGTCGCTTTGAAAGCGTGAATATCCCTATTGTTGTGGTAAATTCCGAGCTTGTAAGCACACAAAGCGATCTCAATCCCAAGGCAAGTTACGCATTCTTTAAGCTTGTAATTATTGGTGTATTGATTATCCTCTTTTTGGGGCTATTTCTTTGGAAACGCTATACAATCTTTTTGTTTATTGTGGCGTTGTTGTGTGGGATTTTAATCTATAGCCTTGCATTTAGCAATAGCTATGGCACGCTTAAATCTGGGGCATCAGTAAGCATATTACCGATGAAAGATTCAACAATTGTGCGTGTAGCAGAATCTGATATACCCATACAAATTGTAGGAGAACGAAAAATGGATCTGCAAGGACAAAGCGTATTGTTACATAAAGTGCTTATAGGAGATTCTCAAATTGGTTGGGTAAGGAGTGAATATGTTAGCAAAAATTAAGGGTCTTTTCGCTACAGCGCTTATTGCCCTATATCTTCCAATAATCATTTTGCAAATCTATTGGACACGCCATCATCAAAACGGGAGAAAAGCCCGATTACAATGCCGTTATTTTTACACTCTCAATGGCTTTCATATGGATTGCATAGGGGAATTTGATACGAGTGTGCAACTTATTGTGTTAAATCACCAAAGCGTCAATGATATTATGTTTTTAGAGGGCTTCCACCCAAGCAATATTTGTTGGGTGGCAAAAAAACAATTAGGTGAGATTCCACTCTATGGACTTGCACTTACCCTACCTGAAATGATCTTGATAGATAGAGAAGATAAAAATGGTATTATTTTTCTCCTCAAACAAGCCAAAGAAAAACTAGCCCAAAATCGCCCTATTGTTATATTCCCGGAAGGCACGAGGGGTAGAGGCAACGAAAAATTACTCCCGTTTAAACCCGGAGCAAAGATTCTCGCCCAAAAACTTAACTTAAAGATTCAACCTATCTTACTTATCAACACACGCAAAATGTATGACACATCACCCATTTCCTCACACACAAACAAGGCACGTATGGTTATACTTGAATCTTTTACGCCAGATTTTAACGATCCGCAATGGTATGAAAAACTAGAATCTCTCATGCAAGAAACATATGCCAAACACTATGCACAATGCAATTCAAACCCTTAATATGTCTTTAAAGTCTTTATGGCTATAATCGTCTTTTATTTGGGGTGTTAGCTCAGTTGGGAGAGCGCAACGCTGGCAGCGTTGAGGTCAGGGGTTCGAACCCCCTACACTCCACCATAGCATGTGTTTTACCATCTTCTTTTATATTACATACATCTCAAATCCCAATACAATTAGAATCTAGTAGACTCACGCAATTAAGCATGGACTACATCACCATATGCTATAATCTCCATTTTTAAAGATTTTCTTAAAAGGATATTCATGCTTATCTTAGGTATATCGGCATACTACCATGATAGTGCGATAGCTCTACTAGAAGACGATAAGATCCTCTTTGCTATCCAAGAAGAAAGACTTTCTCGCAAAAAAGGTGATGAACGATTTCCAAGACTTTCCATCCAAAATGCCTCTACATTTCTTACTAAAAATGTAAATGGGGGGGGGGGAGCATAAGCACGCTGTCTTAAATTTCTCTCAAGATTGCTTATTGGATTGTATTGATGCTTTTGTTTTCTATGACAAACCATTTTTAAAGTTTGAACGACTTTTGGAAACTTACCTTACTACTGCTCCAAAAGGGTTTTTTAGCTTTCTTAAAGCAATTCCCATTTGGCTTAAAGATAAATTATTTCTCAAAGAAACCCTTGTGCGCGAACTTGCCTCTGTGTATAGTGAGCTCTATCCACATAAATCAAAATCCCAAATTAAGGCATTCAAACAAAAAGTTTATCATAATCTGTATTTTAGTGAACATCATATTAGTCACGCTGCAAGTGCCTTTTATCCTAGTCCATTTGATGAATCTGCTATTTTGGTTATGGATGGTGTTGGTGAGTGGAGTACTACAACTATCGCTAAGGGTAAGGGCAATAATATACAAATTTATCAAGAGCTTCATTTTCCGCATTCTTTAGGGTTACTCTATTCAGCCTTTACCTACTACACAGGGTTTAAGGTCAATTCGGGAGAATATAAAGTTATGGGTTTAGCTCCATATGGTCAACCAAAATATGCAGATCTCATCAAATCTTATCTTATCGACATTAAAGATGATGGGAGTTTTGCACTCAATATGCACTATTTTTCTTATACATATGGACTTAAAATGACCAATAAAGCCTTTGATGAACTTTTTTCACATCAAAAACGCACTGCCGAATCTACTCTAACTCAAGCTCATTTTGATCTTGCGGCATCTATCCAAGTTGTTACAGAAGAAGTAATGCTCAAGCTTGCCCGACATACATTACGACATACAAACTCTAAAAATCTTGTTTTAAGCGGTGGTGTAGCATTAAATTGTGTAGGCAATGGCAAAATGTATAAACAGCTCAAAGCCGAAGGGCTTTTGGAAAATCTCTGGATTCAGCCTGCTAGTGGGGATGCTGGAAATGCACTTGGGTGTGCTATGGCGTTTTATTACCTTGAGTGTCGTAACCAACGCCATCCAAATAATGCAGATTCTATGCAAGGCTCATATTTAGGTGTAGGCTATGATGACAATGAAGTTGAATCTACACTTAAAGCCCAAGGTGCAGTTTATGAACGACACAGCTTTGAAAACCTCATAAATCTTACAGCACAAGCTTTAAATGAAGGAAAAGTCATAGGGTGGCATCAAGGGCGTTGCGAATTTGGACCTCGTGCACTTGGAGCGAGGTCGATTATTGGTGATCCGCGCAATACCACTATGCAAAAAACAATGAATCTAAAAATTAAATATCGCGAATCCTTTCGACCATTTGCGCCTAGTGTCCTAGATTCACATATTGGCGAATGGTTTGAACTAGATTGTGCCTCACCTTATATGCTTCTTGTGGCACCTGTGCAACCAAGTAAATGCTATCCTGTAAGTGAATCTGATACAAAACTCTTTGGAATTCAAAAGCTAAATGTCGTGCGTAGCGAAATTCCAAGTGTTACACATATAGATTATTCTGCGAGAATTCAAAGCGTGCATAAAGGAACAAACCCTAAATATTACGCACTTTTGCAGAGGTTTTATGAGCTTACTTCTTGCCCAGTGCTTGTTAATACAAGTTTTAATGTTCGGGGTGAACCTATCGTCTGTAGCCCAATGGATAGCTTTAGATGCTTTATGGGGACAGAAATGGATATGTTGGTGATTGAAAACTTTGTATTATACAAAGATGCCCAAACCCAAGAAAACAAAACCAAGTTTCAAAATCTAAAAGATTCCTATGAGCTAGATTAAAGCTACAAACTTCTAGCAAACCCATAAATTTTAAAAAGGAGAGAAAATGAAAATTGTAAAATATTGGCTATCTTGGATAATACTTGGTATTATATTTATACCTATAGTGCTAAAGCTTGCGGGTGTGATAGAGAGAAATCTTGGGATACAAATCGTGCCATTTGCATGGATTGGGCTATATTGGTTTGTCTTTTTTGTGATGATGAGCATCAAAGCACTCAAAGACTCCAAGAAAAAACTTGTCTATGCCTATGTAAGTGTGCTACCATTGTGTTTAAGCATTGGGGAAATGTGGGGTTATATAAAAACACTACAATCTCTACCAACACAATGTCACATACAAAGTTCTGGCACTTATATAAGTGATTACTTTACATCTGATCACATCACAGGTTATAAAGCAATTTCTGATACACGTGCGACTTCTATCAAAACAAATGATAAAGATTTAATCTATAATGTGACATACACAACTAACGATTTTGGCTATCGAAAAACACCAAATTCTAACTTAGATTCGACACATTGTCTCATTTTTTTTGGTGATAGCTTTACCATTGGTGAAGGATTAAATGACGACCAAACATTGCCCTACTTTTTAAATCAAGATCTAAATTTTAAAGTTTTTAATTTTGGATTTCATGGATATGGCAACCATCAGGCTTTAGCTTTATTAAAAAATGGGGAAGTGATGCGCATTACACGAGATTGTAAGGATTATACTATTTTTTATGAAAGCATACCTGGACATATCAGAAGAGCAAATGGTTTTAGTGATTGGGAAGACCTGAATGCACCAAGGTTTCAATTGGGAAATACGCTCACTTGGACAAATGAACACAAAACATTTTGGACCAAAATTCATAATAAAATTTTTACAATACTAAAAAATAAAAGTTATCTTTTTAAGATCTTGCTCCCAAGATATACATACAATAAACAATATAATGAACTTTATTTTGCTATTTTGCAAGAGATGAATTCTTTATTGCAAATGCAATTTCATACAGAACTGCATCTTCTATTATGGGATGCCAACAATTTAAGCGATGACACAGAAATTGCAGAATCCCAAGCTATTGTTGAGTGGCTTACTCATCAAGACATTGATACATTTTTAGTTAGTGAGATCTTACCGCAATACACACATAATCGTTTGCAATATGCACTGCATGCCTGTGATACACACCCAAATGCTTTAGCCAATGAACGCATTGCAAAATTTTTGGCACACAAGATTCAAAGTGGAGAGATTACTACACGCCAAGCACACACCAAGGAGATACAATGACACAAAATTTACACCAATCAAATACACAAACCTTGAAGCATTGTAAAGCCATAAAATCTCATGAAGTAAGCACAAAGGATCTACGCATATTTCTTGCAATATGGACAGGAATCTTTATGCTCATAGCCATATTCCCACTTTTTAGAGATCCTCACACAACCCCTAGATTATGGGCAATTATTGCTTGTATTGTAAGTATTGTGCTTATATGCATACCACGTGTTATTGTGCCCTTTTATAGGCTTTGGATTCTTTTAGGTGAAACGATAGGATTTGTGATTTCACGAACTATTTTAGCAATTTTATTTTTTGGGATTTTTACGCCCATAGCATTATTTTTTAGACTCATTAAGCGTGATGTTTTGCACCAAAAGCCAGACAAAACAATACAGAGCTATTTTCTACAACGCACACAACAACCACAAAGTATGAAAAATCAATTTTAGGAGCGATACAATGAGTATTATTAAGGAACTTTGGCAATTTTTGAAAGCAAGAAAGAAATTTTGGCTTTTCCCTGTGATTTTGGTGATGGTATTTCTAGGAGTGCTTATAGTGCTATCACAAGGAAGTGCGGTAGCACCATTTATCTATACGATATTTTAATCCACCAGACACAAGGAAATTTGTGGGACATAGGCGACAAGCACAAGTCCAAAGACCATAACCCCAAGCCAAGGCAGGATAGAAACAACGACATTCTTGAGATCCATACCTGTAAGCGAACTTGTAACAAAGAGGTTAAGTCCCACAGGTGGGGTTATCATACCTATTTCCATATTAATCACCATAATGATTCCAAAATGCACAGGATCAATCCCCAAAGACACAGCAATGGGCAACAAAAGCGGAGTCATAATCATTACAACCGAACTAGGCTCCATAAACTGCCCCATAATAAAAAGCAAGATATTAACCACGATAAGAAATACCCACCAACTCATATTTTGAGAGATAAGATATTCGGCGATATGATGTGGTATGCGCTCACTTGTAAGAAAATACGCAAATACAACTGCTGATCCAATGATAGCAAAAATCATAGCGGTAGTAATCGCTGCGTCTAAACACACGCTATATAAATCTTTTAGCTTCAAATCCCTATACACAAAGACAGAAATAATAAACGCATACACCGCCGCTATTGCGGCAGCTTCTGTAGCTGTAAAGATTCCTCCATAAATCCCACCAATCACAACAACAATAATAAGCAACGCCCAAAAAGCTCGCATAAAATGTTTTACACGCACACTTAGGGGTGCAGGTTTTGTGGCTTTGTATCCTAAGCGTTTTGCTCCTATGTAAGTCCAAATCATCATCATAACGCCAATCAAAATACCAGGCACAATCCCAGCTTTAAATAAAGCTTCGATAGATACAACAATTTCTTTGCCATCAAGTCCACTAAGTCCGCTTGCCGTTACACCATAGACGATCATCACCACAGAAGGTGGGATCAAAATCCCCAAACTTCCAGCACTTGTGATAGCTCCTATGGCATAAGATTTAGGGTATCCTGCTTGTTGGATCGCCAAAAACATCACCGAACCAATCGCTACCACCGTGGCAGGTGAGCTACCACTCACAGCAGCAAAGATAATACAAGCCAAAATAGCACTCATTGGCAGACCACCGGGTAAATGTCCCACCATTGATTTAGCAAAATCTATGATTCTTTGAGCCGCGCTACCCTTACTCAAAAGCGAACCCGCCAAGATAAACATCGGAATAGCCATAAGCGTAGGTTTAAATGCCGAAATAAAAATTTCTGGAATCCCTGTAATATCGTGCGAGGTAAATACTATCATAGCTACCATAGCACTTATCCCTAAAGACACAGCAATAGGAACGCTAAAGAGAATCAATGCAAAAAGGACGATAAATAAAACTACAATACTCACATTACTCCTTAATCGCGCTATCGTGGATAATTTCTTCTTGTGTGATTTTTACTACATCCTTGGCTTCCATCCATGACACCTCATAGATTTTTTCTATCACACGATATGTCGCACCCAAAAATGCCACAGGCAAACATATAAGGAATATCCATAAAGGCACATTATGCAATGCTTCTGAATAACGCCCAAGCTCATAGTTAAGCTCACACACAAGATACCCAGCATACGCCATAAATGCCAAAAAACACGCACTAAGAATATATGAAATAATCACACAAGCCTTTGCCAACGCAGGTGGAAAACGCTCAACAAGAATCATCACCGATATATGCACTCCCTTACGAAATCCATACGCCGCTCCAAAAAGCGCACTCCAGATAAAGCAATATGTCGAAACTTCCTCACCCCACGTTAGTGAATGAATCTCGGAGAAAAAAGTGGCTAAAAAACGCGTAAAAACATTAATCGCCACTATCAACACACCAGCTACTAGCCCAAAAACTGCAATATTCTTATTAATCCCTACAATAATGGTATCTAAAATCTTAAAAACTCTATTGACACTCGGACTTAAATGTGCCCATTTAAAGGGCTTTTGCAATAAAAGCAAAAACGACTTCAAACAAAAACCTTATTATTTTGTCTCGAGCGTCTTTTGGATCAAATCTTCTCCGATAAGATCATAAAACTTCGGATAAATAGCCACCATCACTTCTTGCCATTGTTTTTTCTGATCATCATCAAGCGTGTAGATCGTGAATTTATCTGCATTATCTTGTGCGTATTTTTGTAGATTTGCCAAAAGCACTGCCTCATCACGTGCACTTTCTTCACGCTCAAACTTTGTAGCTTCATCAAGCGCTTGTTTTACCACAGCCTTAAGATCCTCTGGCAACTCATTCCAAAATTTTTCACTCACAATCACAAGATATCCCAAATATCCGTGATTAGTCATAGTAACCGATTTTTGCACCTCATAGAATCTAGAATTATAGAGGTTTGAAAGTGGATTTTCTGCACCATCAACCACGCCTGTTTGCAATGCCGAATACACCTCGCCAAAATTGATATTTTGTGGATTTGCACCAATAGCTTTCATTTGCTCTTCAAGCACTTTAGAGCTCATAATGCGGATTTTTTGCCCTTTGGCATCGCTTGGCAAAATGATAGGATTTTTGTTTGTGCTAAATTGCTTAAACCCAGCATCCCAATAATCTAGTGCAATAAACCCTTTTTGAGCTATTTTGTCTTTGAGAATCTGTCCTACTTCACCATCCATCACATTATGCAAATGCTCATTGTCGCGAAAAATAAATGGTACATCCCAGAGATTAAATTCTTTCACAATAGGGGTAAATTTCGAAAAGCTTGGCGCTGCCATTTGGATATTGTTGCGTTTAAGCTCTTGAAACACTTTGTCATCATCAACAAGCTGTGCAGAAGGGAATACTTCAACCTTAATCTTGCCATTGCTTAACTCCTCTGCTCTCTTAGCAAACAAATCTGCTGCTTTACCCTTTGGGCTACCTGCACTTACCACATGTGCAAACTTAATCGTATATACTTTCTCGCCATTATTAGATTCTGTTTTAGAATCTCCACATGCTACAAAAAACCCTATGATGCCAACACTCATCAATAAGGCTAATATTCTCTTCATATCTCACTCCTTTAAAACTAGAATATAATTTTTCATTCTAACCCAAAAACCAAAAAAGCTCCATAAAAAACTATAAATGCCTTAAACTTGGCAATGTGTATTTTCATTTTTACACAAAGTGATACTTGTGCCACCAAGAATACTCATCTTAATAATACTAAGAAAACTTATGATAAAATTTTTTAAAAAGCACCATATATAAAGGCACTTCTATGACACAACCAAAACTTCCTATTAGTGTTACGATTCTTGTCAAAAATGCTCAAACGACATTAAAAAAATGTTTAGATTCTTTGCAAAGCTTTGATGAAATTATTCTTCTTGATAATGATAGCAGTGATACTACACTACAAATAGCACAAGATTTTCAAGCCTCTTATCAGAATCTAAAAATCTACACAAGCGAATTTATCGGGTTTGGTGCTTTAAAAAATCTTGCAGTAAGCCACACAAGCAATGCGTGGATTTTTAGTATAGATTCTGATGAAGTGTTAGAATCTAACACATTAGCACTTCTCACACAACTTTTTTCCAAAGATAATCTGCCAACGCCAAATACACTCTTTGCGCTACCACGCAAAAATCTCTATAATGGCAAATGGATAAAGGCTTGCGGTTGGTATCCAGATTTTGTAACACGAATCTTTCACAAAGAATATACGTGCTTTAATAATAATGTCGTGCATGAAAGTATCATCGTGCCAAAAGACGCACGATTTATCAAGCTAGATTCTGGACTTACACATTACGCGTTTAGAGACATCACGCATTTGCTTGAAAAACTACAACGCTACTCCAGCCTGTG